>NZ_JBEHVX010000003.1:0-58518 GCF_040227455.1 Catenibacterium sp. RTP21428st1_D7_RTP21428_210409
GTAGAGCCGATAAAATAAGGCTTTGCGGACATTTGAGAAGATATAAAAAGATAGTTAAAAAGACATATATAATTTAAAGTTAAATTTAAGTAATATACCGATTGTAGAAAGAATAGCCATGACAACCACAAATGTTTTAAAAATTAGGTGTTCATGTTTTAATAGCCATATAAAATACAATGCTGGTATAAGAATGAATATGATATATAATGCGATGTTTAGGATTTTAACCATTATGAAAAACCTCCTACATATATTGTATATCTTTTTTTGAGGAATAGTTATGAATATTTACCCTTTCGCTTTTGATGAAATATTTGATATAGATTTGACAGGTAAGTTTGTGGTCACTGGTTTATTTACTTCTATGAGAAGAAGTGATGTAGTTCACTATATCTATAGTCATGGAGGTACTGTATTAAGTGCCCCTACACGTGCTACTGATTATTTAATTGTTGGTGGAGAAAAAAGTAAAACATGGAAGTATGGTCAGTATGGTACTAAGATTAGAAAAGGTTTAGACTTAAGAGAGAAGGATGAAAAGATTTTGATTATCTCAGAAGATGACTTTATGAGATGCATAGGAGGATAGAAAGATGTCTATTGATGTATGTATTAAACAGAAGGGTTTATTTAAAAAGACTATTCCATTAGATGTCATAGTCGGTGATGAATTGGCTTTTGGAATCAATGATGGTATGAGAATGGTGGGTGATGACCAGGAAGGTAATATGATCTTCTATAATCCAAATTCTATTGGTAGAGGTTTTAATATTTCATGGGATGAAGAAGAAAAGAATGAATTAAACTTACGTTTACTCAATCCTACTACTACAGATGAAATGCGTTCTTTCTTTAACTGTCTAAGAAGAATTACTAGTTACTGGAAATGCAGTGTCACTATTGATGGTATAGAAGAAGATATAGATGACTACTTATCACAGGAAGATGATCTTATTGCCTTCAATCATCGCGTTATTAAAGAAGTATCAGAAAAGATTGTGAATGGTGAAACAGATTCTCTTACTTTAATGAGTACAATGTGGCCATTAGTGATTGGTAAGGATGAAGCAGAACAGTTTATTCTTAATCCACATCTATTCTCTTCGTGGATGCATGAACTTCAAAGTCATGACTATTATTATGCAAAACCTCAATTCTTTAAGACAGATCAGGGTATTAAAGGCATCTATGCATTAACTGAAGACTGCCCTACTTTACTCCCTAATAAACCATGGGTCCCTGTAGGGTATCAGAATCCTGAAACAGGTGAGAAGCTAGAATGTAATTATTATGAAATAGCTCTTTATTCTACAACAGAAGAAAGATCATTGGGTACGATTCCTTTTGAACGTATATTTACACTAGGTCCAGATTACATCAACTACTATGATGGTAATACTGTACTCGTGAATAATCTCCCCTTAGAGGTCATGAAAAGACTAGAACACAGTCTGGATTAGAAACATATAAGTCATTGTACCTAGAAGAATAGAAAGTAATGTACTATGTTTCCATTTATGGATACATACAACTACTATAAGTGCTATGAGCTCTGGAATACCATAAGGGGCTTTTAGAACTGATACACTCTTTAAACAATACACCACTAACATTGGTATGATCGCATAAGGTAGTACTTTACCTAAATAGAGAATACTATCAGGTGTATGTTTACTAAATACAATAAATGGAAGAGCACGGATAAGAAGTGTGACTATTGCGGCAGTAAGAATAATAAGTATGGCATGCATTAGAAATCACTCCTTTCTAAGCTCTTTTTTTCTATGAATAATGCAATTGTAATAAGAATCATAGAAGGAATCAGGAACTGATTTGGTCCAAAGAGTAATAAACAGAATATCGAAATAATAAATCCTGTAAAGGCAAGAAGATGCTGTTTTGATTTCTCTAGTTGTTCTAATAGGATGATGACAAATAATGCAGTCATCGCAAAATCTATGCCTGTTGTATCAAAAGGAATAATATTCCCGAGTACTGAACCTATAATACTCCCTGCTATCCAGGATAACTGATTGACAAGAGAAACGATAAAGAAATAGTCTTTACGATTTATATCATCAGGAAGATCAGGAGAGCAGATTAAGGAATAGGTTTCATCTGTTAATGAGAAGATCAAATAAGGCTTTCTCCACCCTGCTTCACTATATTTCTCTAACATAGTAATCCCATAAAAGAGATGTCTTATATTGACCATAAGAGTCATAATAGCAGTTGTAATGATAGAAGCACCTGTTGATAGTAGATTAATTGTCACAAACTGCATAGAACCAGCATATATACCTGTACTCATTAAAACTGCCCAGCACCATCCATAACCTTTATCTTGAAGTAATAAGCCAAAACCAATACTTAATACAAGATAACCAGTCATAACAGGGAGTGCAGATTTAATAGAAAAAATAATTGTTTTCTTATTCATGCATTACCTACCTCATTAGTTGGTTTATACTATAATAACTATATATCATTCACGATGTCAATGATATAATAGTAACAGGAGGTGTTGTTATGAGATTAGACACAGTACATCATATTGCAATCATTACAAAAGATTATGATCAAACAATTGACTTCTATGTCAATAAATTAGGTTTTAAGATTATTAGAGAAAATAAGAGAGAGGATAAGCAGGATATCAAGTTAGATCTTCAACTTGGAGATATGGAGTTAGAAATATTTATTAAACCAGATGCCCCACTACATCCTTTCCCTGAAACTGCAGGACTAAGACATCTGGCTTTTAAGGTAGAAGATGTAGAAGAAACAGTCAAAGAATTAAATGCATTAGGTATTGAAACAGAACCAATCCGTTTTGACACATTTACAGGCAAGAAAATGACATTTTTTAAAGATCCTGATCAATTGCCTTTAGAAATCCATGAATAAGAGAGAAGAGTTATTACAAGATTACATTCGTTTATCAAGAATCTCATTTCATAATAATGTAGCCTTTGCGTATACGAAATATGAAGTTGATTGGAAAAAGACAGCTTTCACAATGTGGTTAGGTCATGTACATGGTAAACCAGTGCATTTTTATATGATGAGTTTTGATTACGATGGTATTACTTTCATGTGTTATGAGAATTTAAAGTTTATAGAAGAAGTTTATTTCTTTGATTATCAATCTGTGACAGACTTTAAAACAAAGAAGAAAGGTGCAAAGCTAAAGATGAGTTTTATGTATAATGGAAATAAAATAGAATTCATGCTTCAGCGATATGCGGTAGATAGTCCCTGGATCAAAGAATATATGCACTATTTAGAAGAAAATCACTTTTTTTATGATTGATAATATGTTATTATGTTGGCAAATAGAGGTGCATGCGTTAAGAATTCGTTATTAATGGATACAGCCAGATAATGAAGGGGGAGCAAATGCCGAAGAGACAGGGAACTGTATATGAACTGTTATCTGGGGGATAAGAGAAGATCTTATTCACTGTCACAAAATATTTGTGGTGCGCTATTGAATATAATGAAGACTAATTATATTGCAATGGCCCCATTGCAATATTTTTTTATAAAAAAATGGAGATGATGAAGATGAACAGTGTGATTACAAGATTAGAGATTGAAGAAGACATTATTCAAGTGAAGTTAATGAATGTTGAAAAGAATCCTCTCTTTGTGGCTGATGTGTTTGAAACAATTAGCCGTGAAGGTGTGAACATCGATATGATCTCATCAGTCATGCTAGAAGATGAAATGCGTATTGATTTCACATGTGATGCAAAAGCACAGAGTGCTTTAAACAAGGCAATTGAAGAAGTTAAGAAGAATCACCCCCGTATTGGTGTATTTGCATCTAAGAATGTAGGTAAGCTTGTTGTAGAAGGTCATATGGAAAATGAAGTCGGTTTTGCAAGTAAGTTATTCAAAGTTCTAGGTGATAACCAAATCCCATTTGCTCAGGTGACAACAAGTGAAGTATCTATTTCATATGTTATAGAAAAGAAATATTTAAAGAAAGCATTAGAAAAAATTCAGGAGGAATTAGCATAAAATGGAACCAATTTTTGAAGGTACAGGTGTTGCATTGGTATTACCAATGTTTGAAGATGGAAGTATTGATTACGAAGGTTATAAAAGACAGGTTCAGAGAATGATTGATGGTGGTGTAAAAGCATTACTTGTCAACGGAACTACTGGTGAACCTGCAACTATTGATATTGAAGATGAATTTGAACTTACTAAGATTACAGTAGAAATGGCTAAGGGTACAGGTGTAAAGGTTATTGTAGGTGCGGGTTCTAACTATACTGCACAGGCTATTAGAAAGGCTAAGTTTAATGCTGAAGCAGGTGCTGACGCAAACTTAGTTGTAACACCTTACTATAATAAGACTTCTCAGAGAGGTTTAATTGAACATTATAAGGCTGTTGCTGCTGCTAGTGATTTACCACTTATTATGTATAATGTACCAGGTAGAACTGGTATGAAGATCAGTGTAGATACAGTAGTAGAACTTGCAAAGGTTCCTAATATTGTTGCTATGAAAGATGCAACAGATGATATTGCGTATGCAATGGAAGTATTAACACGTACTAAGGATATGGATTTTGATTTATATTCTGGATGTGACGATAATATTCTTCCATTTATCGCAGCAGGAGGTAAAGGTGTTATTTCAGTATTATCTAACCTTTATCCAAGAGAAACAGAGATGTTTGCCCAGGCTGCATTAAAGGGTGATTTAGAACTTGCTAGAAAGATGGCTTATGATTTAAATGATGTTTCTAAATATTTATTTATTGATGTTAACCCAATCATGCCTAAGGCTGCTTTAAAGCATATGGGTGTTATTGAAAGTGATATGCTTCGTCAGCCTCTTATTCCAACTACAGAAGAAAATAAAAAGTTATTATTTGATGCAATGAAAGAATTCGAAAGCAAGGGTTATTAAGATGAAAGTATTAGTATATGGTTATGGTTTAATGGGTAAGAAAGTAGCCCATGCAGTGATGAATGATGCAGATTTAGAATTAGCTGGTGTTGTATCTCCTGTGTTTGATGTACAGCCAGAAGTACCTGCATATAAGTCATTAGATGAAGTACAGGATGATATTGATGCCATTATTGATTTCTCACATCCTGCCAATCTAGATAGTATTCTATCTTATGCATTAAAGAATAAGTGTAAAGTTGTATTCGCAACTACTGGCTTTAGTGCAGAAGACTTAAAGAAGATTGAAGAAGCATCTCATGAGATTGCCCTCTTCCAGTCTTATAACACTTCTTATGGTGTGGCTATGATGAATAAGATGGTGAGTGAATTTGCGAAAGAATTCTTTGAACATCATTTTGATATTGAAATCATGGAAAAACATCATAATCAGAAGATTGATTCACCATCAGGTACTGCAGTGATGTTATATGATGGTATTAATAATGCTTTAGATGATTCATTAGAACCTACTTATGATCGTCATTCTATTCATCGTAAGAGAGAAAGAAATGAAGTAGGTATTTCATCTATAAGAGGCGGGACAATCTTTGGTGAACATACAGTAATGTTTGCAGGACAGGATGAAATCGTAGAAGTAAAGCATACAGCTCTTTCTAAAGAAGTATTTGCGAATGGTGCTGTTGCTGCATTAAAGGCATTAATGAATAAAGACAAAGGTTTATTTGATTTAAAAACATTATATTAAGGGGAATGGTATGGTATTACAGACACAGTTTGCTGATATAAAAGGCAATGATTTATATATAGATGGTATTAAAGCATCTGATCTCGCAAAACAGTATGGCACACCACTTTATGTTATGAGTGAAGGTCATATCAGACATCAGATGAATGAATTAAAGACAAAGTTCATGGATAAGTATGAAAAGGCGCTTCCATTATTTGCATCTAAGTCTTTTAGCTGTCTTGCAATCTATAAGCTTGCAAATGAATATGGTATTGGAATTGACTGCGTATCTGCAGGAGAAATCAGTATCGCATTACGTGCTGGATTTGATCCAGATAAGATCTACTTCCATGGAAACAATAAGCTTCCTTCAGAAATTGAATATGCATTAAGTCATGATGTGACTCATTTCGTAGTAGATAACTTCTATGAAATTGAAAACTGTGAAAAGATTGCAGGTAAACTAGGTAAGAAAGTAAAGGCAACTTTAAGAATTGTCCCTGGTATTAAAGCTGGTGGTCATAACTATATTATGACTGGTCATAAGGATACTAAGTTTGGCTTTAGTTCTCATTATGGTATCTATTTAAAAGCTATTCAGAAAATCTTAGAGTCTGATAATATCGAATATGAAGGAATTCATTGTCATATCGGTTCTCAGGTATTTGATTTATTCGCTTATGTGAATGCAATGCTTCAGTTCATGAAGTTCGTAAATGAAATCTATAATACATTTGGTGTTGTAACAAGTAAGATTAATGCCGGTGGTGGTTATGGTATTGCTTATACTAAACAGGATGAACCACTTGATTTTGAATCTATTACATCAGAAATCATGAAAGTTATTTATAATGAATATGATAGTCATGGATGGGAACGTCCAGCTGTTATGATTGAACCAGGGCGTTATGTTGTAGGTAATGCAGGTATTACTCTTTATACAGTAGGATGTATTAAAGAAATCCCTGATGTACGTACTTATGTCTCTATTGATGGTGGTATGTCTGATAATATCCGTACACCTTTATATGATGCGAAATATGATGGTATTGTTGCAAATAAAGCAGGAGAAACAAAGACTAAGACTGTAACAGTTGTAGGTAAGATCTGTGAAAGTGCTGATATGATTACTAAGGATCTACCAGTTACAGCTAATATTATGCCAGGAGATATTTTTGCAGTATTCTCTACAGGTGCATATAACTACTCTATGTCTTCTAACTACAACCAGTTGCCTAAACCAGCTGTAGTATTCACTTATGAAGGTGAATCAAGAGTCGTAGTAAGAAGACAGACATTTGATGATTTAGTTTTATTTGATGAAGAATAGTCATGAGGAGATAGCGGATGCTATCCCCTTTTTTTATACGTAAATAAATATAATATAATTACCGTTACTTCGAAGAAAGTACTATTTTAGGCTAAAAAAAGATTGAAGAAAGTCACATTTTTGACAAATATAAGATTGAAGAAAGTTATATTTTGGCAGATAATAAGATTGAAGAAAGTTATATATATTTAAAAAGTGAGGAGATATTCTATGTTTTTTAAGAGAAAAGCGTATGATAAGCTACTTGAATGGAAGCATAACTATTCAGATCGATATGCAGTTCTATTAGAGGGAGCAAGACGTGTTGGTAAGTCAACTATTGCGGAAAATTTTGCGAAGAATGAGTATAAGTCATATATTTTGATAGACTTTTCAAAGATAACAAATAATATTCTTGAATGTTTTGATGATATAGGTAATCTAAATATATTTTTTCTAAGATTGCAGGCTGAAACAGGAATAACATTATATGAACATGAGTCTCTTATTATTTTTGATGAAGTACAGTTATTTCCTAAAGCAAGACAAGCAATTAAACATCTTGTTGCAGATGGTAGATATAGTTATCTAGAAACAGGATCTTTGATATCAATTAAGAAGAATGTAAAGGATATTCTTATTCCTTCTGAGGAAATGAAGATTCAGATTTACCCAATGGACTATGAAGAGTTCTGTACTGCCACAGGTAGTAATTATGGATTGTTGAAAGATATATATAATATGGGTAAAGCCATTGGTCAGGCTACAAATCGTAAGTTAATGAGAGATTTGAGAATATATATGGCTGTTGGAGGAATGCCACAGGCTGTAGAAGCCTATGTAAATGGTAAAAACTTTTCAGAAATAGATATGGTCAAAAGACAGATTATTAATCTGTATGAAGAAGATTTTAAGAAGATTGATGCTTCTGGTAGATTATCAGCTATGTATCATTCAATTCCTGCTCAGCTCGCAAAAGATACAAAAAAATATCGCATAACAACTGCGATAGGTAAGAAGAATAATGTAAGAAGTGAAGAATTATTATATGAGTTGATTGATTCAAAGACAGTGCTACCATGTTTTAATACAACTGACCCTAAAGTGAGTTTGGCAGATACAAAAGATTTTGATAGTTATAAGCTCTATATTGCGGATACTGGTTTGTTTGTCACACTTATGTTTATTGATTGCCCAGCAACAGAAAACGAAATATATGCAAAACTATTATCTGATAAGTTGCCTATTAATCTTGGTTATTTGTATGAAAATCTAATGGCTCAGATGATTGCTGCATCAGGAAGAGAATTGTACTATCATACTTGGAACAAAAAAGGAAGTACGCATTATTATGAGGTTGATTTTCTAGTATCTGAGGGAAGTAAGATTAATGTATTTGAGGTGAAATCTTCAGGTATTGGAAAACATGAATCAATCAATGAATTCTGCAAGAAATATTCCAATATTGTGAATAAACCATATTTGATTTCGCAAAAAGATATAGGCAAAGAGAATAGTTTATTGTTTAGACCATTTTATCTTGTTCCTTTTGTATTATAGAACTAAAAAGTGATATCACATCACTGAAGAGAAGTTATTCATTATGACTTGAGACATTCATAAGGTAAGCTCGTGAATAACGATTAATAGTTATGACTATTAATGTGTTGTTCTTCTCTTCATTAAATAAACATACAGACTAGAGGTTGCTTATATTTAACTTCTAGTCTTTTATTTTGTAGGTATACATTATAATAGACTTAAGAAAGCATATTATGAGTATCGTTATGTTGTTATTGATGAATAAGATAACCTAAAGCAATATTATCTTAAACTACCTCCTTTTTTACGTTAGATTTTTAATAATTATTATCAGTATTATTGAGTACTTTAATATTGTTTGTTATCATATTTATGAAGTTAAAGTTTACTTAATGAAAGGAGGAGATTCCATTGGTTACATTAACTAATAATACAAACATAATGAATCTAATAATTAAAAATACAAAAGAAAGGAAATCCTATCAATTAAATTATTGTCTTCACTGACTATGATTATAGGAGTGAGCCTCTCTACTATCACAAGTGTAAATGCGTACAATTATAATGAAAACGCATTCGAAAACACTGATGAATTAAAAATTATCTACAATCAGATAGCGAAGAAAGAAAAATCAATTAATGCATGTTCTCTTGATGGCCAAGCTGTTTATACATGGGGATACCCTACTACAAAAGACAGAATACTAGTCACAGGAGACGCTTATAAAAATCTGATTCCAACTGGTCATGCAGCTATAGTCTATTCACAAAATAGAGTTGTTGAAGCTTTATCCAATGGAGTTGTAACTGGTAAAAATGATTGGAATAAAAGCAAAAATACATGCTGGGGACTTTATGTGACAGCCGGAACAGAAAATCAAGCAAAAAAAAGTCGCAGATTGGTGTTATTCACAAAGAGGCAAACCATATAACATTAAGTATTATGATGTAAATACAAGATCAAAATTTTACTGTTCTCAACTCGTATGGGCTGGATTTAAAGATAAATACAATGTAGATTTAAACACTAGTCAATATGGCGCAGCAGTGCATCCTCTTGAATTGGTCTCAAGTGATAAGACAATGATTCTTTATAAGAAGTGATTACAATGAAAAAAACAATTCTAATAATTACCACAGTCTTACTATTCACAGGATGCTCATTCTCACAATCACAAAGCAATATCCATTATACATTTGGTGTGATTGAAACTTCTTCTGCAAGAAAATATACTGTTATTAAATATTATAATGATGATGGTAAAAAAGTTGCTTCTACAAAATTGGATGAGGCTCAAGTAGGCACATCATTCAATACCACAAGCTATCATGATGGTTATGCTTATATTAATAATATCGGTCTTCAAGGACATAAGAATCCTCAAAATATTATTCAGATAAAAGGAAATTCTACAAAAGTGAATAAGCTTCATTTACCTGGAACAGCCATTGATGCAGTCAGTGCAGATGATCACTATTATTATGGTGTATCTAATCTTAATGATTATGGTTATCTAACTCAGATGAATTTTAAAGAGAAAAAAGTAAATGAAATAAAAGAAAAATATCGTTTCTCTTATATGGTTGTTCCAAGTCATTCTAAAGTATATAATTTTGTAGATATTGAAAATGATATTGCATGTGATATCTATGATCAAAATTTAAAACGACTTAAAAGTATTAGTCTTACCCAATATGGAGATAATATTTGTAAGTACTATACAGATAAAGATACATTATATTTTTTCATTTAATAACCAAAATAAATATATTGGTCAATTAAACATGAATACAGACGAATTAAAAATCATTGATATGCCTTATAGCTATGCTGATAATATTTATGTAAATGATGGAAAAATCTATGTTTCTTTCTATAATCTTGTTTCAAATGAAGGCAATAAGATTTGTGTTTTTGATCAAGATACGCATCAATTAGAAAAAACATATACCTTGAAGCATCATCTTGATATGATTGATTTTAATGGTTCTCATGCTTATATTCTATCTCGTAATGAGCATGATAAATACAGTGTTAATATCTACGATTATAAGAGTGACTTTAAACAAGTAAAAAGAATAAGTCTGCCAAAGAAAAAAACTTATAATTATCTTATTTATTATTCAACCCTTTTTATTAATCCTAGCCTCAAACAGGCCACATTTTGTGGTTTCAGACTGTTGACGAATGATAAAAACATATTGCTAGAAATGAATATTCATTTTGAATACCCATAATCTGCAAGGCAACGATTTAAGAGAAGTGTAGAACAGAAATATTCAGAATACAGACTATCTGTCTATGACTGATAGGAAATGATCTTTGCAGATATTTCTTTACCTTATCCATCACAGTCTTTCCCATACTTCTATGGGTAAATCTATACTCCTGTTCATTCAGGAATAAAGGCATCTCTCTTTTGGTTATTCCATGATAATCCCAGTAATATTATTCTTAATATTCCCGATTATTATGTTTAACCATAGTAGTCTATGATTATTTTCTTCATGGTCGATTTTCTTGTTGTTTACTTGTATTTCTTCATTTAGTGTATTAAAGCATTTCTTAGCATCAGTATTGAGTAATGCATCATATGATAATACACAGCACTGTTCTATGTTTTTCTTAAGTGACAAAACTGTATAATCATTAATGATCTTAACTTGAGGTACCGGGGGATAGTTTTTCTCTTTATCTGTAGATAGAATACCAAGAATAGACTGTTGCTCACTTGAACGACTCGCATTATTCTTGGAGGTTACACCAATATTGAAGACATCTGCCTCATAGAAAAGGACGTTGGGCAGCTTGCCTGAATTGCTTATTGACATAAGAATTCTACACTTGCTTTCTAGAAGAAGTGCAGTCTTCTAGTTAACGTCTAGTATTGAACATAAATCTATTGCACTGATTCCTTTATTTTCATTAAAGAAAAGGAAAATACTTAAAAGGAGCTTGTATAGATCAAGCTTGCAGCTCTGAAAAATAGTGCCTGAAAGCAGTGAATACTGCTTATGGCATGATTTGCTTTCAAGAACATATGAAGTCTTGGTCTTTCTTACACGCTTGACTAAGTAATACTTATGGCATCCGCAGCAATCACATGAGAAGCCAACAGGCCATTTCATGGATTTGAAAAATTCAATACAGTTATTGATGTTATTAGAATAGTTCTGAGTGAACTCATATAGAGAAGCTTTCTTTGGCTTTAATACTTTGTTTGACATGTGATTATACTTCTATCTGATTTCTAAACTAATTATAGAACAGATGGAAAATCTATGTGTCTGGTTCAGCTTCATGAACGCCGTTTAAATGCTTCTTATGATATTTATTTTTCACTAACCTGTGGTTTGTAGGTATTCAAAAATCAAATAGAAAGGAGAATAAAAATAAATGAAAAAAAATAATGATTAATTTATGTGCTTTTGCTTTAGTTTTATCATCTGTTTTAATTCCTGTTTATGCTAAAGATAATAACTATTCTTACAGTGATAATCCATTTGAAATCAAAACATTAATGCAAGAAAAAGTTAAATACATATTTAAAGAAGAAAAATCAAAGAGGGAAAGCTATATTTGATAATATGGAATTAAAAAATTCAGAATTATACGCATCAGACACTTCCGATTTTTCTAAACTTACTCAAATTGCTGATGGAAATTATGACTTTGAATATTTATATACCTATAAAGACGAAAATGTAAGTGATGTAATAGCATACGATAAAACTGATTCCACATATATCTTATTGGAAGAAGATTTAGTAAATAATACATCAACAATGACTATTGACGAAGAAACATATTTAATAAATGAAAACAATTCTAATTTATCATTAGTCACTGAAAATGGATCTGAATTAATGTTTTATGAAGAAATTCTTGATGAAGATTATCCTGATCCTTTAATGCCTGCTGAGGGTGAAGAAGTGTTAAATGTAGATGGGGAAACCCCAACCACATATACAACTTGGAAAAAATTAGGAGGTCCATTTCATAAAACGTCAAAAATGACTTTTAAAGTTCTTGAAATAATAGGTATGGTTGGAAGTGCCGTTTCTTTGTTCGTTTCAGGTCCTTTGGGAAAAGTGGTATTTCTTTATTCTGTTGCTGTATCAGTTGGTTCAAGCGTTAAACCTACTATTCATATTAAGTTTTATCAATACGGAGCATCAGATTGTTTATCTTATATTAGAGAACAAAAATATTATTTCGGAGCATATAGTGAGATTTCAAAAAAGTGGTATGAACAGATAAAAACAAAAAGTGGCGCCGCAAAGGTAACTTATAGTTATTTTCACATTCAACGTCCAGATTACACAGGTAATCCAGCATGTATGAATTATTAAAAAAAAGGACAATTATTTATTTGATAAGTTGTTTGGTATTCTTATTATGTTGCTTTTTATACTTTGAAAATCATAAAAACAATGAACAACAATTAAATGTCGAAATATATTCAATAGAGTGTTGCCCATTATGTATTCAAGTAAAAAAATCGCTTCCAATAAAACTAAAGGATGAATTTGGAGATTTAGTCAATATAGAAGTTATTGATGTAGACGATAAAAATAATGCCCAAAAGTATAAACAGTTAGTTAATTCTATTGATAATTTTAGTGATGAACACCTCAATAGATTTCCTGTTATAAATGTAAAGAATTATTTTATAATAATAGGATATAACTATTATTATGATGACGAAATCATAAATGATATAAAAAGAATGAATAAAAATAGTCATTTAGGTAAGAAATTAGAAAAGTCAAGATATATTTGGAGGAAACAAAATGATAATCAATAGATGTCCTTATTGTTCGGGTAAGTTAATTCATGGTTATATTAAAACAAGGGGTGAGGCTCTTGCATGGTCACCAAATCCTGAAAAACTACCCTTTATGACGAATAAATGGCATTTTGGGGAGGATGATATCAAGTTAGGACATTTTAGCTACTTCAAAGGTGACAAAATTGATGCATACAAATGTAATACATGCAATATTATTATCATAAATGCAAATAAAGATTTATAAAACAGGAGAAAGTATATATGAAAAATAAAATAAAGAATCTAATCATTATACTTTTATTGGGGTTTTCAATTGTTTTTAATGGATATTTGTTTATTGAAAATAAAAATAAAGCTACAACCATAGTGCAGTTAAATAAAAAAACTAAAGAATTAGAAAAGTATAGTGAATTACTTGAAACTGGAACAGCTACAGAATATATGGATATTAAAGAAAGTGATGGTCTGATTTCTATGGCTTATTTATATCAAGATAAAGAGTTAATAGAAAGACATGGTATAGGGGTTATTATTGGTAAGCAATACTATAGGATAGGGATAGCCCCTGAAATCGGTACAACATTAAATAAAAATTCAAAAATTATAAAGATTACAGACAATGAAATAGAATTTACATTTAACTTAAATAATGATACAGAAAAAAAGCGTTTAATAGTCCAAACTGAAAATAATGATATTCATTTTAAGTTAGAGGATGTATCATAAATCCTATCTTTTGAATAAAAACGGAAAAGCTTAATATAGGTTCTTTGAAAAAGTGAATTTATTTATAAGAGGAAAATCATGTGTAAAAACAAATGAAATGTAGTCATTGTGGACAGGTTTTTACTACTATTCCAGATAGAAATAGTTTTGGAGAAGTATGTCTATGTAATACCTGCTTACAACAAGTACCTAATCTCACAATTACATCAACTAAACTGAAAAGTACTCATCTTTCTACAAAACAGCTAGATGAAGCTATTCAGGCAATTGATCAACAGTTAGATAAAGGTCATTTTTCTCAAGAAGTCAAAGAAGGAATTCATACATATTTTGATAAGTATTGTAAACAACGTCAAAGTATGGATGAACAAAAAGAAATCAACTCAAAACTAGATCAAATCATAGAAAATAATACTTCTAATGATTCGATGACGGAAGATAAGTTCACAGAATTATTGGAAGAAAGAAATAATGATTATAATTTAGATTCCATTTTAGAATGTAATGATCTTTATGAATATGATGTAGTTACTGTTCATGATTCTCATGGTAGGACAGATACAAATAGTTTGAAGAAGACATTAATAAGATATAGTGTACAGGGTTGGAGACTAAAGACAGCTTTCACAAATGAAATAGGCAGTAATATGGTAGGTGGTGCTATTGTAGGTGTTGGTGTAGGAAGCAATAGTACAAGTGATGAAGTTGTACTTATTTTTGAAAGAAAAATAAGAAATGCGAAGAAATAAGAATAGACCGAGCAACTTGCTCGGTCTATTAGTCTACATATTTCTCTAAGAAATGAGTAATATTGCTTTGAACAAGTTTCTTCTCTTTATGATAAGATTCACCATGTGCAGCATCATTCACAATAAGTAATTTCTTTTCTGCCTGACAGGCATTATAGAGTTCTAATGCCATGTAAGTAGGCACAAAGTGATCCTGGTTACCATGTATAAATAATGTAGGTGTTTTAGATTTCTTGACTTGATTGATTGCACTGGCTTGTTTGAAGTTATACCCTACTGTCTTTTTAGATAATAATGTAGCACTAGGAAGTAATAAGAATGGTGGACATCCTTTATTCTTTAAGTAGTATTTGAATTCATCATAAGCACTTGTATAGCTGCAATCAGCGACAATAGCTTTCACATTGTCAGATAATTCTTCACCACTTACCATGAGTACTGTTGCCCCACCCATGGATATACCATGTAAGACAATGCTCATTGGTTCATTATGGAAGTATTCTTCCATTTTTTTAATCCATTCTAATATATCTAAACGGTCCAGCCATCCAAAACCAATATAATGTCCTTCTGACTGTCCATGTGCTCTATTATCTGGAAGAAGGATATTATAACCAAGTTCATGGTAGAAACGAATATAATATGCAAACTCACGATAATGGTAAGAATGGAATCCATGAACACAGATCACTAATTTATTAGAATCAGGATAAGGAAGGAACTGCCCTTCTAGCTTTAATCCATCATAAGAAGTGATTTCCATATCAATAAATGTCTGATGATCTAGCCATTGTTTATCATCTTTACTCATTGGATGTTTTAATCCTACTTTTTCTTTTTTGCATCTTGTACATACTTTTTCTATCGCAATGCGCCCTGCTGCAAGATAAGTGGCAGATGCCGCAGCGGCTGCGCCTATTGTACCAATAACTACATTCTTCTTTTTCATGACAAAATACCTCCTTTTATTCATTATATAAAATATTCTATGAAGAATTTATGTACAAACAATTAAGTTTGAATAAATAATTGACAGATATATGAATTTGTAAGTAGAAAAGGGTATGGTGGAAAGCGATAAATATATGTTTTTAAGAAAGTTTTTGTGTTAGAATAATACCGATATGAGGTGATTTTAATGACACAGGTTATAGGACCAGAACAGATGGATTTATTAGTGAGTGCAGTAAGAGATGGGAAGATTGTTGCATTTCCTACGGAAACTGTTTATGGCGTTGCCTGCTTATTCGATGATTTGAAGGGTCTTGATAGAATTATGGAAATCAAGAAACGTAACCCGAATAAAGCAGTGACTCTTATGTTGTCAAAAAAAGATGATGTAAAGAAGTATGGCTTAGTAGACGAGGGTACCCAGAGAGTGATTGATAAGTTTATGCCAGGTAGAATGACAATCGTATTAAAAAGACTGGATAGTGTGGATTCGAGACATGTTAGTGGAAAAGATACAATAGGTATTAGAATCCCAGACAGTTCTTTCGTTTTGTCACTCATTGATCAGACAGGGCCTTTATCAGTAACAAGTGCTAATTTATCTGGTCAAGGGAATACGACAAACGAAAAAGAAGTACTTGCACAGCTTGATGGACAGATTGATATGGTTGTCAGAGGACAGACTGCTTCGGCAACTGCATCTACAGTCGTGGATTTAAGTCAAGGTGATGTGAGAATACTAAGAGAAGGTTTAATTACCAAAGAAGAAATCGAGGAGGTATATTATGAAAGTTGCAGTCGCTTGTGATCATGGTGGATTACGTTTAAAGAATGTTCTTATTGATGAAATGAAGAAACAGGGTTATGAAGTTGTAGACTATGGTACTTATACTGAAGACTCTTGTGATTATCCTGATTATGCATCTAAGGCAGCTAAAGCTGTTGCATCAGGAGAATGTGAGAAAGGTGTCGTTGTTTGTGGAACAGGAATCGGTGTATCAATTACATGTAATAAGGTAGATGGTATCCGCTGCGCATTATGTCATGATGTATTTAGTGCAAAAGCGACAAGAGCTCATAATGATACTAACATGATTGCAATGGGACAGAGAGTTATTGGAGAAGGACTCGCTGTTGAAATTCTTAATGCATGGCTTCATACTGATTTTGAAGGTGGAAGACATGTTAAGAGAATTGAAAAAATGATGGCTTTAGAAAAGGAGTAAGCATTATGAGAGATACAGAAGTATTTGCGAGTGTTGAGCGAGAATTGAATAGACAAAGAAACAATATTGAATTAATTGCTTCCGAAAACTTTGTATCTAAAGAAATTATGGAGCTTGCGGGCTCAGTTCTAACAAATAAATATGCTGAAGGATATCCAGGTAAGAGATATTATGGTGGATGTCAGTTTGTGGATGAAGTAGAAACATTAGCACAGGAAAGACTTAAGAAGCTATTTGGCTGTGAGTATGCAAATGTTCAGCCTCATTCTGGTGCACAAGCGAATACAGCTGTTTATTTTGCTTTATTACAGCCAGGTGATAAAGTACTAGGTATGTCTTTAAATGATGGTGGGCATTTAACTCATGGACATCCATTAAACTACTCTGGTAAGACTTATGAATTCCATGCTTATGGTGTTGATAAGGAAACAGAAAGAATCGATTATGATGAATATAAGAGATTGTGTGAAGAAATCAAACCTAAGTTAGTTGTTGCAGGGGCAAGTGCTTATGCAAGAACGATTGATTTCAAATTCATGGCTGAAGTAGCACATAGTGTTGGAGCTATCTTTATGGTAGATATGGCACATATTGCTGGTTTAGTTGCTGCAGGAGATCATCCATCTCCATTCCCTTATGCAGATATCGTGACGACTACAACTCATAAGACTTTAAGAGGTCCTAGAGGTGGTGTCATCATGTGTAAGGAAAAGTATGCAAAAGATATTGATAGAGCTGTTTTCCCTGGTATGCAGGGTGGACCTCTTATGCATATTATTGCGGCTAAAGCAGCTTGCTTCTATGAAGCATTACAGCCTGAATTCAAGGAATATAGTCATCAAATCATTAAGAATGCAAAAGCTTTAGAAGAATCTTTAAAGGAAGAAGGATTCCGTCTTGTAACTGGTGGTACTGATAATCACCTATTACTTATTGATGTAAAGAGCAGCTGTGGTATTACAGGTAAGAAAGCTCAGAGATTACTTGATGAAATCAATATTACAGCTAATAAGAATGCGATTCCTTTCGATACAGAAAAACCTTTCAAGGCTTCTGGAATCCGTGTTGATACCCCAGCAATGACAACAAAAGGATTCAAGGAAGATGACTTCAGAGAAGTTGGAAAGATTATTGCTTATCGTTTAAAGAATGAAGAAACTGATGAAGTAAAGAATGAATGTCTTGCAAGAGTAAAGAAGTTAACTGATAAAGTGACTATGTATGACGATATTAAATACTAGGAGGTCATAAGATGGTTAAAGTACTCAATCATGCATTAATTAAACACAAACTCTCTATTATGAGAGAAGAAAAGACATCAAACTATATTTTCAAGCAGAACCTTGATGAAATCGCAATGTTGATGGCTTATGAAGTCACAAAAGATTATCCTTTAAAAGAAAAGGAAATTGAAACACCTATTTGTAAGACAACTGGTTATGAACTAGATAGAGATATTATTCTTGTACCTATCTTACGTGCTGGTGTGGGTCTTGTAGATGGCTTCAGAAGAATCATGCCAACTGCGAAAGTAGGTCATATTGGTATGTATAGAGATGAAGAAACATTGATTCCTCATGAATATTATGCTAAATTTCCTAAGGGATTAGAGAGCGCAAAGGTTATTGTTCTTGATCCTATGCTTGCTACTGGTGGTTCAGCTGATATGGCTATCCAGAATATTAAAAATCGTGGTGCGAAGGATATTGAACTTGTCTGCCTTGTAGGTGCACCTGAAGGTGTGAAATACATTGAAGAACATCATCCAGATGTAAAGCTTACTTTAGCTGCATTAGATGAAAAGCTAAATGACAAGGGATATATTGTACCAGGTTTAGGAGATGCGGGAGACCGCTTGTTTGGTACTAATTAATGGGATTTGATGAATATGAAGTAAGAAGAACTTCTGTTAAAGTATTTCTTGCAGGATTGATTCTTGCGGTTATACTTTCCATCATTCTTCATTCAATCAGCTACTGCTTAGGGTTTGTATTAGGTTATCTTATTGATTTATTAATTTTACAGATCAATATGAAAATGACTGATACAATACTTTCCATCCAGACTGCAGGTAAGACAATTGCGGTTATGTTATTTATGGCTAAATTGTTTATTTTTGCAGTAGGTTTTGCGATAGCTGGATTCTTTCCAGAAATAGTAAATATGTATACTGTATTTCTGGGCTATCTAGTAGTAAAGATTTCTATTTATATACATGCATATGGAGAAAGGAGGCGTATGAGATAATGAAAATCACTATTCAGCCAGAACTGATATCATCATTGATTGTGACTGTGATACTTTCTATTTTCTTTGTTTATGCAGGTAAAAAAATAAGAGAAGCAGATCCAACTAAGAGACCAAAAGGTGTGGTTCTTCTTGTTGAAACCGCCATTAAGATGGTTTACGATTATATGGGCACAATCATGCCTAAGAAATATGCGAAGAACTACTATCCTTATTTCTCTATGTTATTTGCATGGCTGTTGGTTTCTAACTTATTTGGATTAACAGGTTTTGATGCGCCAACTACTAACTACTCAATCACGTTATCCTTAACATTAATTACATGGGTATTAATTCAGATTAATGCGATTAAGTATCAGGGTGTTGGCAGTTATATTAAGGGAACTTTGATTCCCCCAACAAACCTATTTGGTTTGATTTCACCATTGATTTCTATATCAATGCGTATTTTCTGTAACTTATTGAGTGGTACATTTATTATGGCCTTAGTATATCAGGCAACATCATTCTTAAGTTACAAGTTGATTCCATTCAACTTTTTAGGACCAGTGGTAGCACCACTATTACATTGTTATTTCGATGTATTCTCTGGATGTGTACAAGCACTGGTATTCGTTACACTATCTTCAATTCTGATTTCTAATGAAAATCCAGATGAAGAATAAATGAAAAAAATGTCAATAGGAGGAAATTGATTATGACAAGAGGTTTAATTGCAATCGCTGCTGGTATTGCAGTACTTGCAGGTTTAGGTACAGGTATTGGTGAAGGTTTAGTTGCCGCTCATGCAGTATCTGCAATTGGAAGAAATCCTGAGGCTGAAAGCAAGATCCGTACTACTATGATCTTAGGTATCGCCTTAACAGAAACAGTAGCCCTCTATGGTTTACTTATTTCTTTCATCTTATTATTCGTATTCAAATAAAAAATAGTTTAAGGAGGAAAAAACTATGCCAGATATAGCCGCAAAGTTATTTCCAAACCCTACCACTATGATTGTTCAGTTATGTTCCACTGCAATCATGCTTCTTCTGTTCAAGAAATATTTATGGAATTATGTATTAGAATTCTTCCAGAAGAGAGCTGATTTTATAGAAGGTAATATCAATGATGCGAAGGCTAAGAATGAAAAAGCATCTGAATATCTTCTAGAAAGTGAAAAGCAGGCTAAAGAAGCTGCAAAACAGTATAAAGAAATCATAGATCAGGCTAAGGAAGATGCCGTAAAGGCTAAGAGTAAAATCATGGATGAAGCTAACAAGCAGGCTCAAGAAAAGATTGAACAGGCTCGCCATGAAATTGAATCTGAAAAGCTTGCAGCACAGGATGAAATGAAGAAAGAAATTGTGGATGTTGCTGTTGAAGTGGCTACTAAAGTCATGGATCAGAATATGAATACTGAAGCCAATAAAGCTTTAGTAGATGATTTCGTAAAACAGGTTGTTAACTAATGGATGCAAATGTTGCAGAACGTTATGCTGAAAGCTTATATCAGTTAGCGTTAGAAGATCATGCGCTAGAAGATTATCTAGCAGACATGAAACTAGTTGATACAGTTTTAGAAAGTAATCCAGAATTTGAAAAATTCTTCTCTCATGTGCTTGTAGATGATGAAGCAAAGTGTGCATTACTTGATAAAGGTTTTGGCACTTCAGTAAATCATTATGTATTGAATTTTCTTAAACTGCTTGTAAAGAAAAGAAGAACAAGATACATTGCGCCTATTACAAAAAGCTTTATTAAGATGAGTAATAAGCATCTTGGTATCGAGGAAGGCGTTATCTTCACACCTTTCGCATTAAGCGATGAACAGGTTAAGACAATTGAAGAAGCGATTTCTCAGAAAGAAAACAAAACAATTACTTTAAGAACTGTTGAAGATAAGACACTTATTGGTGGTGTTAAGGTTCAGATTGAGAACCGTGTCTATGATGGCTCATTAAAGAACAAAGTCAGCAAGCTCAAGACTGAGCTGTTGAGAAAGTAGGTGACGCAAGTGGCATTAAGACCCGATGAAATCAGTGCTTTAATCAAAGAGCAGATTAAGCATTATGATGATGTCATGGAACAGAAAGACGTCGGAACAGTTATGACTGTTGGTGACGGTGTCAGTGTTGTTCATGGTTTAGACAATGCAATGCTAGGTGAATTGATCCTTTTCCCAGGTGATGTTTATGGTATGGTCATGAACCTAGATGAAGATAGTGTTGGTGTTACTTTATTAGGTAATGCGGACGAAATTAAAGAAGGCGACGAAGTAAGACGTACAGGTAAGATCATTGAAGTACCTGTAGGTGATGCAATGCTTGGTCGTGTCGTTAACCCTTTAGGACAGCCTATTGATGGTCAGGGTGAAATTATCACTACAAAGACTAGACCAATCGAAAGAGTGGCTCCTGGTGTTATGACAAGAAAATCAGTAGATCAGCCAGTACAGACTGGTATCACTACTATTGATGCAATTATTCCAGTTGGTAGAGGTCAGCGTGAGTTAATCATCGGTGACAGACAGACTGGTAAAACAGCTATCGCTGTTGATACAATCATCAACCAAAAAGGTCAGGATATGTACTGTATCTATGTAGCAATTGGTCAGAAGAACTCTACAGTTGCACAGGTTGTTGAAAAATTAAAGAAGGCAGGCGCAATGGATTATACTGTTGTTGTTTCTGCATCAGCTTCTGAACTTGCTCCAGTTCAGTATATTGCTCCTTATGCAGGTTGTGCTATTGCTGAAGAATGGCTTGACCAGGGTAAGGATGTATTAATCGTTTATGATGATTTAAGTAAGCATGCCGTAGCTTATCGTACAGTGTCTCTATTATTAAAGAGACCACCAGGACGTGAAGCTTATCCAGGTGATGTATTCTACTTACATTCAAGACTATTAGAAAGATCTTGTCGTTTAAATGAAGAAAATGGCGGAGGTTCTATTACTGCCCTTCCTATCATTGAAACACAGGCAGGTGATATCTCAGCATATATCCCTACTAACGTTATTTCTATTACTGATGGTCAGATCTTCTTACAGCAGGAATTATTCAATGCTGGTTTCAGACCTGCCATTGATACAGGTTTATCTGTATCACGTGTAGGTTCTACAGCACAGATCAAGGCTATGAAGCAGGTTTCTAGAAACTTGAAGTATGAATTAGCGCAGTATGAAGAAATGCAGTCATTCGCACAGTTTGGTTCTGACTTAGATGCAGCAACTAAGAATGCGATTGAACATGGTGAACGTGTACGTGAAGTATTAAAGCAGGCACAGTATGCACCAAGAGATGTTATTGATCAGATTATTACTCTATTTGCACTTGAAAATGGATTCGTTAAGAATGTTAAAGTGGAAAAGGTACAGGAATACATGGATGGTTTAGTAGAGAAGTTTGCTGTTGCACATAGTGATCTTCTTGATGAAATCAGAGAAAAGAAAGTATTATCTGATGAATTAACTGCTAAGTTGAAGGAAGCTGTTAAGGCTTATACAACTCAGTTCGAAAACTTACAGAAAGCTGAGGCTTAATTATGGCTGGGCAGATGCAAGCCATCAAGCGTCGTATCAAATCAATTGAATCTACTAAGAAAATCACAAGAGCTATGGAACTTGTTGCTAGCTCTAAGCTTTCTAAGACTAGAAATCAGTTGAATGACATGAAACCTTATTATACACAGGTAAAAGATACTTGTGCACAGATCTTATCTTCTGCAGGAAATGATATTGATTCTCCTTATTTAGTATTAAATAATAAGGGTAAAGATGTTTATATCGTTATCACTTCTACTTTAGGATTATGTGGTGGATATAACTCAAATATCTTTAAGCAGGTTGAAGCATCAGTCAATGATGCCAAGAAGATTATTGCGATTGGTAATAAAGGCTTAAATCAGTTTAAGAAACATTTTAAAGGTGAAGTAGATGGTACTTATGTAGACCTTAATACGACCCTTGATTTTAGAAGTGTTGTGAGATTAGTTGCTTCACTCCTAGAAGGCTATAAGAAAAAAGAAATTAAGTCTATTCATATTGTATATACAGAATATGTGAATGATTTAACTTTCGTACCTAGAGATGTGACTCTTCTTCCACTTAAGGCTGAAGATCTTGTCTCTGATAAGAAATTCCATAAAGATACATTGTTTGAACCAAGTCCTGAATCAGTACTTGGAAGCTTAATTCCGATGTATTTACAGGCCGTTATCTATGGTTACTTGATTGAATCAGTGACTGCAGAAAATGCGTCTAGAAGAACATCTATGAAGAACGCAACAGACAATGCTAATGAATTAACAGATGAGTTGTTATTAAAATACAACCAGGCACGTCAGAGCGCGATTACAAGTGAAGTAAGTGAAATCGTTGCTGGTGCCAATGCACAATAAGAAGGAGGTGCCATATGTCTTTGAATGTTGGTAAGATTATCAAGGCTCAGGGTCCAGTTGTCGATGTACAGTTTGCTGCTGATAAAGATCTTCCAGATCTAAATACAGCCATCACAATTGATAACCATGGTGAAGAGTTAACTGTAGAAGTTGCTCAGCATATTGGTGATGATATTGTAAGATGTATCGCAATGGGTCCTACTGATGGTCTAACAAGAGGTATGGATGCTGTGGATACTAATGCACCTATTAGTGTTCCAGTAGGTAATAAAACACTTGGTAGAATGTTCAACGTATTAGGACATTCTATTGATGGTAAAGATGAATTGACTGAAGAAAAACATATGCCAATTCATAGATCAGCACCTACATTTGCTGATCAGAGAACAGAAACTGAAATTCTTGAAACAGGTATTAAAGTCGTAGACTTGATCTGTCCATTCATCAAGGGTGGTAAGATCGGATTGTTCGGTGGTGCCGGTGTAGGTAAGACAGTTCTTATCCAGGAATTCATCAACAACATCGCAACTGAACACAACGGTTTATCAGTATTCGCCGGTGTTGGTGAACGTTCTCGTGAAGGTAATGATTTGTACTATGAAATGAAAGAAAGTGGTGTATTAGATAAGACAACACTAGTGTTTGGTCAGATGAATGAACCACCTGGATCAAGACTTAGAGTTGCATTATCAGCACTTACTATGGCGGAATATTTCCGTGATGAACAGGGACAGGATGTCTTACTATTCATCGATAATATCTTCCGTTTCACTCAGGCTGGTTCAGAAGTATCTGCCCTACTTGGACGTGTTCCATCTCAGGCAGGTTATCAGCCAACTCTTGCAACTGAAATGGGTCAGTTACAGGAACGTATTACTTCAACTAAACAGGGTTCTATTACATCTGTACAGGCTGTATATGTACCTGCCGATGATATGACTGACCCTGCTCCAGCAACTACATTCACACATCTTGATGCAAGAGTTGTACTTGATCGTAGTATTGCAGCATTAGGTATTTACCCTGCAGTAGATCCACTAAACTCTTCTTCTAGAGGTCTTGATCCAAACGTTGTTGGTAAAGAACATTATGAAGTGGCTCATGGAGTAACTCAGATGTTACAGAAATATCAGGAATTACAGGATATCATCGCAATTCTTGGTATGGATGAATTGAGTGAAGAAGATAAACTAATCGTTGCACGTGCAAGAAGAATTAGAAACTTCTTATCACAGCCATTTACTGTTGCAGAACAGTTTACTGGTTTAGATGGTAAGTATGTACATGTAGAAGATACAGTAAAAGGATTTAAAGAAATTCTAGAAGGCAAATATGACGATTTACCAGAGCAGGCTTTCCATAATGTAGGTACTATTGAAGAAGCAGTAAAGAAAGCTGAATCTTTAAGTGAGTAAATTTCATTTACATATCGTCACTCCTAAAGGTACCTACAGGGATGTAGACGTAGATATTCTGAACATTAGAACAACTGATGGTCAGATGGGTATACTTGCTCACCATATGCCATTGGCGAGTGGTGTGGAAATCGCCGAAATGAATTATAGGATTGATAAAGACAGATATGAGTTCGCTGTTGGTGGTGGATTTGTTTATGTAGATGGTGATAATACTGTTACACTTATTGTGAATGATATTGAATCACCAGAAGAAATCGACCTACGTAGAGCTGAAGAAGCAAAGGCAAGAGCTGAAGAGAGATTAAGATCAAAGAATCCAGATGTCGATTTACAGCGTGCTGAAATTGCATTAAAGAAGGCTATTACACGTATTCAAGTCAAAAACAATTACTAGGATCCAGGGTTATTCCCTGGATTTTCTTTTGGAGAAGTTATGAAGAGAGAATATGTGAGAGTAAAAGATTATATACCTGATATATATGTGGAACTACGTTATGCAACAGAACGTAATTTTACACATACTAAAGTATATGATTTTGATGAAGCGTATTTAAGAAGAGGAACTACACTTAAACTCAAGAAGGTACAGGAAGAGTTAAAAGAAATAGGTTTTAGTTTAAAAATCTGGGATGCTTATAGACCATTTACTGCACAACAATATTTCTGGGAACTGATCCATGATGATGAGTTTGTTGCTGATCCTACAAATGGTCCTAAGACACATAATTTTGGAAATGTTGTAGATGTGACTCTTGTAAAGAGTGATGGAAGTGAAATAGATATGCCTACAGAGTTTGATGATTTTACGAGTCAAGCAAGTAGAGATTATTCATGGTTATCAGGTGATCCTCTTAAACATGTTCTATTACTAGAAGAAACAATGGAGAAGTATGGCTTTATAGGATATGAGGGGAATGGTGGCATTATACAGATGAAGATTCTTATGACTATGTAGAATTCAAGCCAAATGAAAGACACAGCTAATAATGACGCTGTGCCTTTTTAATTAGAGTATAAATAATAAGTGTAAGTAATATCCCAATACATGCTCCTGTAGAGTCTATCAGTACATCTCTAAAGCTTGCACTACGTCCTCCTACAAAGAACTGATGAAGTTCATCTGAACATGCATAGAGGAAACTCACTAGTAGTGATATAAAGCATTTAAAGCGTAATGGATAAGTTTCATAAGTAAACATCAGCAACATTGTAAGAATACTTAAAACGAAATATACAAACATATGTGCACATTTACGAATAACGAATTCTATAAAGCTAAAAGCATCTGTAGATAATGTATCCACTATATTGTGTCCAGTCAATGTCTTAGATATATGTCCTATGAGATAGATGACTGATTGAGAAGAAGAGGAACTTTTAGGACCTGTTTGATTAGAAAAACAGAATATAACCCCCATCCAGATTATGATTAATAGAGTAAGTAGTATACGTAATTTCTTCTTTTTAGTCATAATGTTTCTCCCCTTTCTTGAGTTTATAATATACAACATCTGTAAAGAAAAAACAAATGTGTAGTGTATAGGTATTTTTGCTTACATACACTGTATAATTGTAAACTTCATAATTATTTGAATATCAAATCATACGATAATGTTTGATAATCTGTAATTTAGATGTTATATTATTAAATGCATGGAAGCGCATTTATTTTGTGCTTATTGATTTTATTATTTTTACATCAGAATGAATTATGTGAAATTATTGATACAAATTGATGATTCATAATACAAATGTTAAAATGATTTAATGCGAAGGAGGACACACTGATGAAAAAACTATTTAAGAGATTATGCGTTACAGTTTTATCTTTCCTGATGGTTGTAAGTAGTACTACTCTTCCAGCATTTGGTGAAGATATTAACTATAATGAAAAGAATGATATAGCAAATAGCTTTAGGTATTCAAATGGACAAGTGAAGGAAAGAGGTAGTGCAAATTATGTTGCACGTGCTTCTGTGAATTCAGGATGGCCTGATGATCCAAAAGCAATTTGTAAGGGAATTGATGTAAGCTATCATAATGGCACTATTGACTGGAAGAAAGTCAAACAGTCAGAAGTAGAATATGCGATTATCAGATGTGGTTATGGTACAAATGATAAGAATCAGGATGATAAGAAATGGGAAGAAAATGTAAAGGGATGTATAGACAACAATATTCCTTATGGTGTCTACTTATATTCTTATGCGGATACTGTAGAAAAAGCTTCTAGTGAAGCAGATCATGCGATTCGTTTATTACAGGGAAAGAAGTTTAAGTATCCTGTTTATTATGATTTAGAAGAAGAGGCAATACGTAAGAAATTAAGTAAAACTGAAATTGCGAATATTGCGAAGACATTCTGTAATAAGTTATCTGCAAAGGGATATACTGTTGGTATTTATGCGAACAAAGATTGGTTTACTAATTATTTAACTGATAGTTGTTTTAATAACTGGACTAAGTGGGTTGCACAATATAATACAGTTTGTAATTACCAGGGTAAATATGATATGTGGCAGTGCTCTTGTACTGGGAAAATACCTGGTATCTCAACTAATGTAGATTTAAATTACTCTTATAGTCCATTTGAAAATTCAAATGGTGGAACTACTACTGAGTATTCTGATGGTTTGAATGAAATTCAAGGAGAACTATACTACTTCGAAAACAATCGAATTAATACATCATATAATGGTTTAGCTACTTATAAGGGAGATACATATCTTGTTACAAGAGGTATGGTCAATAAGACTCAGTCAGGACTTGTACAATCTGGTTCTAATTGGTACATGTTAACTAATGGTAAGCTTAATAAGGACTTTACTGATTTATATTATTACAATAATAATTGGTACTATATTGTGAATGGTGTATTAGATTGGACATTTAATGGTGTAGTAACTTACAATAATAACCTTTATTATGTAGAAGGCAGTACTATTTCATGGACATATAATAATGTTGCTGAATATAAAGGTACAAAGTATTATTTCTATAAGAGCCAGGTAGATTATGGATTTAATGATTTATTCTATACTGGAAATACTTGGTATTACATTAAAGATGGTAAAGTAGATACAAGTTATAATGACCTCTATTACTACAATAACACTTGGTATTATATTGAAAATGGAACAATTACCTGGAAATATACAAATCTAGTTAAATACAATGGTGCTATGTATTACGTAGACCGTAGTATGGTGAGATGGGATTATAAGGGTCTTGTAGAAAAAGATGGTACACTTTATTATGTTTCAAATAGTATGGTTGATTATCAATACAAGGGTCTTTATGAATACAATAATAAGTATTATTATGTTACAAATGGTGTTGTAGATCCACAATATACAGGTGTTGTAGAAAGCGGAAAAGATCTTCTCTATGTTAAAAAAGGTGTTGTAGATGAAGGCTATACACAATTAACTTATTATAAGAATACTTGGTATTATTTTGAAAAAGGTTCAGTTAACTGGGATTACAGTAACCCAATCTACTACAACAATGCTTGGTATTATGTAGATCATGGGTATATTAATTGGAAGTTTACAGACTTAGTTCTTTATAATGGGACTTGGTATTATGTAGTCAATGGTATTATTGATTTCGATTATACAGGGTTAGTGTATCATGCTGGTGGATGGTTCTACGTTTCTAAAGGAAAGGTAGACTGGAATCATTCGGGTCTCATCTACTACAACAATCAATGGTATTATATTGATCATGGTTATATTAACTGGAATTACAGTAATCCAATCTACTATAATAATGCCTGGTTCTATATTGATCATGGATATATTAATTGGAATTTTACAGACTTAATTATTTATAATGGTACTTGGTATTATGTAGTTAATGGTATTATTGATTTTAAGTATACAGGTTTAGTTTATCATGCTGGTGAATGGTACTATGTTTCTAAAGGAAAGGTAGACTGGAATCATTCAGGTCTTATTTACTACAATAAAGAATGGTTCTATATCGATCGTGGACGTATTAACTGGGATTACTGTAATCTCACTTACTATAATAAAACATGGTATTATGTGAATCATGGTAAGATTTATTGGGATTATTCAAACTTAGTTCTTTATAATGGTACTTGGTATTATGTGAAGAATGGTCAGATTGATTGGAACTTTACAGATTTAGTTCTTTATGAAGGTACATGGTACTATGTAAAGAAAGCGACCATTGATTATTCTTATAAGGGTCTTGTTTATCATTGTGGTGGATATTACTATGTAGAGAATGGTAAAATCAACTGGGGTTATAATGGTTATGCCCAGGTGAATAATAAAGGACCTCAATATAAAGTGGTTAATGGACAGCGTGTTTAAGAAGAGTGTTTATCACTCTTCTTTTTTTTATGAAGTTTAAATAAAATATTATTAGTAGAAGATCAATAATAGACATTAAATACAATAAAAACACTATCTAATACAAATATTTGATTAAAGGTATCTTTAAGAGTAAAATAATGATTAGGATGAAAAATCCAACTATTTTGGGAGAAAGGAGGCGACATTTCATGAAGAAACTAAGTAAGTTATTATTAGGCTTAATTTTATCTTTTATGGTTATTCAGGTACCTCTTGCTTTGAGTAATGCTGTATATGCAGTAGATGATACAACTACAGAAGATGTTGTTACACCAAAGTCAGGACTTGTCTATGAAGATAATCAGTTTGTCTATTATTCAAATGGAGAAGTAGATAAAGAATTTAAAGGGTTAGCTGAATACGAAGGTAAAAAGTATTATGTACAGAATGGGACTGTTGATACAACATTGACTGATGTAGTCTACATTGATGGCACTTGGTATTACATTGATCAAGGTCGCTTAAATGAAGAAACAAGAGATGTTATTTTCCACTGTGGTGGATGGTACTTTGTAGAAAACGGTACAATTGACTGGACTTATACAGGAGTTGTAGAACACTGTGGTGGCTATTTCTATGTAGATCATGGTCAGATTAACTGGAATTATACAGGTGGTTGTGAAACAGATGGTGTTTTATACTACATGCATAAAGGATCTCTTGATACAAGTAAGAGTGAGTTAACATACATCAACGGAACATGGTACTTGCTTGAAAAAGGTGTAGTTAATTATGATTATACTGGTTTAGCTATACATGATGGTAGATGGTACTATGTTGAAAATGGTGTTCTTAACTGGAATTATACAGGGTTAACTAAGTATTATAGTACTTGGTATTATGTAGTAAATGGTTATTTGGATTGGAATTTTAATGATTTAATTCTAAAGGATGGTACATGGTATTGTATCAGAAATGGTGTATTAGATTATAACTATACTGGTTTAGCTTTCCACTGTGGTGGATGGTATTATGTAGATCATGGTAAACTTGATTGGAACTATACAGGATTAACTAAGTATTATAGTACATGGTATATGGTAGTGAACGGTCAGTTAGATTGGCATTATACTAATCTTACTAAATATTATGACACTTGGTATTATGTAGAAAACGGTGTATTAAATTGGAACTTTAATGATCTTTTCCAATATTATAGTACATGGTATTATATTAGAAATGGTGTGTTAGACTGGAATTATATAGGTTTAGCTTATCATGCAGGTGGATGGTATTACATTAATCATGGTGCATTAGATTGGAATTATACAGGTCTTGCACAGGTTAATGGTCAAGGTAGATACTATGAAGTAGTTAATGGTGTTATGATTAATAGTCCACTAGACAAAATGCGTAATCTTGTACGTAATGAATCAAGTCCTACACAGTATATTATTCTTGTAGATAGAGCTGCACGTCGTGTTGGTATCTTTAGAGGAAGTAAGGGTAATTGGCAAGATGTTCAGTATTATCAGTGTTGTGTTGGTAAACCATCAACACCAACAGTAAGTGGTACTTTCTATGTAGGTTCTAAAGGTAAATACTTCAATACAGGTTCAAGAGGTAGATGCTGGTATTATACACAGATTACTGGTAACTACTTATTCCATTCAGTTATCTACGATAGACAGAATACACCAAAAAGAATCATTGATAATTCAATGGATAAGGCAGTATCTCATGGATGTGTTAGATTAGATATCGATCATGCTAAATGGATCTATGACAACATTCCTAGAAATACTAAAGTAATTATTTATTAATTCACTTTGAGGTTCCTCCTAGTTGGAGGAACTTTTTTAATGAAATTTATTGGTTTAAGTAAACGATGTTGACAAGAATTCTAAACAAGAATATATTTTAGTAGACTTATTCATTAATTACGGAGGTATCGCATGAAAAGGTTGATTGGTATTTTTATCTTTCTGCTTATTTGTGTTAGTTCACCTGTTTATGCAGATAATAAAGATCTTGTACAATATATTGGAGATTCATATACCCAAGGTTATTCTAAGGATGGACCAATAACTGGAGATGATTTATGGTATGTTCATGCAAGTCAAAAGGCAGGTGTTGATTATACACAGGCATCTCAGGGTGGTGTAGGATTTGTTGCAAAGTCTTATGGTCAGACATTTGATGATTTATTAGAGAAAGGTACAGGAAAAAATGCGAAATATGTAGTTATAGCAGGTGGCTATAATGATATGTATTATTCTTATGACACAATTAAAAACAAGGTTTATGATACAGTAAAAAAAGCACAAACCCTTTATCCTCAAGCACAAGTATTAGTTGCTATGACTGGTGATTCTATAGAGAATCGTAGTCGTTTTACTCAGGTTATAGAGGCTTATAAGGATGGTACAAAGCAGGCAGGAGGCACATATATCACTAATAGTGAATATGCTTTAAATGGAAATAAGGATTACTTTTCTTCAGATGGTTTTCATCCTAATAAATATGGACATTACTCAATTGGTGAAACCATCGGTGGCTATTTAATGAAATGTGAGGATGTAAAAGTTAATACTTATGCATCTACTATTACTATCGGTGCAGGTACATATGCGACTCAGTATGGTCATTTTATTGATGTCACAGGTGTTTATCATAATTACTATATGGTTGATGGTATTGTGGATCAATCTATTACAGGTGCTATTGAATATGAAGGGGAATATTATAAGGTAGACTCAGGTAAGATAGACACATCTTATAATGGTCCTTGGACTTGTGGTAAAACTACCTACTATCTTGTGAATGGTCATACAAATAAAAATATGACGGGGATAGTGAAGTATGGAAATGACTGGTACTTTGTGAATAATGGTATTGTCTTAACAGGTGATACACTTATTTATTACAATGGACAATGGCATTGTATTCATAATGGTAAGATTGATGATACGTATACAGGGTTAGTCGACTTCGGTGGAAAGACTTACTATGTGGTGAATGGTGTTGTAAATACATCTAGTAATGGTCTTACTTATATTAATGGAGAATGGTGTTATTTAGTGAATGGTGTTCTGGATACGAACTATAATAGTCTTATTTTCTATAATGGAACATGGTATTATGTGGATCATGGTAAGATCAACTGGAAGTATACAAATCTAGTGAAGTATTATAGTACTTGGTATTATGTAGAGAATGGCCAGATAAATTGGAATAAAAATACATTATGTCAGGTTAACGGAAGTGGTACTTTGTACTATGTTTCAAATGGTGTGATCAACTGGAACTATCAAGGATTAGCTTATTGTAATAATAACTGGTATTATATTGAGAAGGGTATTTATCAATCTTCATATTCAAGTTTAGTTTTGTATAATGGTGACTGGTATTATGTAAAGAATGGTCAGATTGATTGGAATTATACAAATCTTGTACAATATGGAAATACTTGGTTTTACGTAGAAAATGGAAAACTAAATTGGGGTGTTAATACTCTTTCTCAGGTTAATGGAACAGGTACATGGTATTATGTAGAAAATAGTCAGATAAACTGGCATTATACAGGTTTAACACTATATAAAGGTACTTGGTATTATATTGAGAAGGGTCAATTGAACTGGTCTTATAATGGATTGGTTTATTATAATGGTATTTGGTATTATGTAAAGAATGGTCTGATTGACTGGAATTACTCTAATCTCGTTTTATTTAATGGTACATGGTATTATGTGGATCATGGTCAGATAAACTGGCATAAGACCACCTTATCGCAGGTTAATGGGTCAGGTACTTGGTACTATGTAGAAAATGGTCAATTAAATTGGTCATATAATGGGTTGTTTTATTTCAATAAAACTTGGTATTATGTGAAGAATGGTAGTATAGACTGGAACTATTCTAATCTTGTTTATTATAATGGTAATTGGTATTATGTGGATCATGGTCAGATTGACTGGCATAAGACTACTTTATCACAGGTTAATGGATCAGGTACTTGGTACTATGTAGAAAATGGTCAATTGAATTGGTCATATAATGGGCCTTACAATTACAATGGAATAAATTACACAATACGTAATGGTATTGTTTGTTAGGGACAGTGTATGTCCCTTTTTTTATGCACAAAAAAGGATGTGATTAATCACATCCATTCTAACATTCTTCTGAAACGATGAACTTAGGTCTTCCTTTGATTTCATCATAAATCTGTGCAATATAGTAACCAATAATACCAAGACAGATCATGATAATACTACTAGAGAATAACTGAAGTAGAATAACTGTAGTAAAACCTCCTAAAGCTGTACCATTCACATACTGTACAATTGAGTTAATACCAAATACTACAGAGATAAGTAACATGATAAAACCACAAATAGTGACAATCTGCATAGGTGCAGAAGAGAAAGAAGTAATATTAAGTATTGCATACTTAATGAGTGATTTAGTAGACCACTTTGATTCCCCTGCTTCTCTTTCGGCAACTCTAAATGGAATCTGTGTTGTCTTAAATCCTACCCATGAAGATAAAGCTCTAAAGAAAGAATTCTTTTCCTTCATATTAAGTAGTACTAACATTACTTTTCTATCAAGAAGTTTGAAGTCTGATGCATTCATCATATCGATATTAGTCAGCTTAGAGATAATCTTATAGAAAGTATTAGCCATAAATCTATGGATACCTGATTCTTCTCCTCTATCCTCTTTGACAGCTTCTACAACTTCATATCCTTCCTGCCATAATTTATACATTTCTACAATTTTAATTGGTGGATGCTGTAAGTCACAGTCCATGACAACACAACAATCACCCTTTGCATATGTTAAACCTGCAGTAATTGCAGATTCTTTACCAAAGTTTCTAGAGAAATGAACACCTCTTACATGTTCATGTTTCTTTGATGCTGCTTGGATTCTATTCCAAGTATCATCCTTAGAACCATCATCCACAAATAAGATTTCATAAGGAATCGTGTGTTCTGTCATGATATCTACTACTACATTTGCGGTATTATCAATTAATAGTCCTTCATTATAAGATGGTATTATAATACTTAATAAACCTTCCATTTTAGTTCTCCTTACAATATTTTTTTCTATAAACTGCACTTATGATTATAAACAATATTGCGCCTGCTGTTAAGCCAATACCAAGTTTTTGGTGCTTTGTATGATATCTCATAGTAATTTTATTAGTACCAGAATGAAGTTTAATTGCATATAAGCAGTTTCCAAATGACTTTACTTCTGCTTTTTCGTTATTCACTAATACATCCCAACAATCATCTACAGGAACAGATAAATAGAGATAACTATCTTCATCTTCTGCGTTAACTGTTGTATCAATAGAACCATTCTTCATTGAGATATTGACTTCATTTTCACGTGCTGTTTTAGCACATTCATCCAATACATTTAAATCTAATGCGTAGAAATAGGCATTATCATAATTGAAATTAGAATCTGCAGATTCAACTCTGAGCTTTGTTTTTGAACTATCTGTTTCAATATGGAATACAGTTGGTGATAACCAGCATGCATACTTAGTAATCACATCTTTACCATTATAAACATAAGATTCAGAATCTGAATTCCAAGGGATAAAACCATAATAAACCATGTTCTTATGGTTAGAAGTATTCAATTTAATCTCTGTATTTGAATCATCCTTCTTCACTACTGAATATTTAACCGGTTTATAAATATCTTTTGAAGTATTGAATAACTGTTTAAATAATAAGTTCTGATAATCAAATGGGTTCAAATAGCCTTCTTCATTCTTAATTGCGTCAAAGTTATTACATGTAAATGCGAGAGGGATATAATATGGATTTGTATATGTATACTTACCATTTAACTTAGTATTGTTTTTCTTTACTAGACCAGTGTAGTTTTCTGAAGTTAATACATATTTCACACCAAGTAATGAATCAATACCTAACATAGATGTATTTGTGACAGTTAAACAATCTGCATAAGTAGGATAGCCACACTTATTTAAGAACTCTAACTGTGTACCATCTGGTGAAGAAGTATATCCACTTGTAGACATATATCTATATGATAATGGTTCATCATAGTTGGCAGTTAGATTACCTTCATACATAACTCTGTTAGATGTCTGTGTGATTCTATAGTTAGACTGATCATCATTCTGTATATTGCGGATGATCTTTTCTTGATTCTTTCTATATGATGTATATTCCAAATCATTCATACATAAAGAATTCGCAAGAAGACTAGAATTGATACCTAAATCAATAGAACCAACAATAAGTAATACTACAAGAAGTAACTGTTTTGTCTTTTGTTTAGTGATTAACTGACTAGAGATATATAAAGCAGTTAAAACAATGATCATAGCTACAGTTAAACAAGCATAAATCTTTTCCTGGTGTGCATAATGACGTGTTAATACAATGTTTAATATTGAGAATACAATTGCGACTACACCAGTCTTCACAATATTATTCTTCTCTTTTGCATATACACAATTGTATGCAGCTAAGAATAGAATAAAGAATTCAACTAGGAATGAATATCTATAGTTATAGCTTCCTACAAATTTAAAGAGTGAGAATACTAAATAAAGAGGATGCCAATAAAGACATAGAAGTATTCCAAATAAGAATACACCAAGTACAATCTTTACTTTTACTTTGATTTGTTTGTTGAAGAATACTGATAAAGCAAGTACTATCGCAAGTCCTCCACAAAATAATGCTGCAAATCCTAATTCACTATGAGCCCCATAGCTATACTTAGGAATAACGCTTAACATATTACCGACAAAAGAGAAGTCTAATAAATCTTTAAATGAAAGACTTCCTCTAGGCCCATTCGTTAAAGCACCGATAGTTGGTAAGAATAAGACAGCACTTACCATAACACCTAGAATCATGGCAAACACATATCTAATGCCAGTCTTAATAAACTGTATAAATGTCATCTTATTTTCTACTGCAAATAAGCAACATTCTAATAAGAACCAGATACCAGTGAAGACACAGCTGATTCCAGCCATATACCAGTTAAAGATAATAGCTAAACCTACCGCAATAGATAGATTCCAGTTCTTCTTTCCCTGTACAATATAATAAACCTGTAATAACATGAATGGTAACATGTACATGCCATCTAACCACATGATATTACTTGCCTGGAAGAAGCTATATTGACATAAACCATAACCGCAGGAAAGTAGAATAAAGAGAATACTATTGTCTTTATAAGATGTTTCAAATCTATTTGTGACAAAGTACGCAAAGGCGATAGATGCTAATGTAAGCTTTAATGCGACTACGATATTAAAGAATGTATAGAGATTCGCATTAGAGAAAAACAACAATAATAGATTAAATGGTGAAGATAAATAATAGCTAAATACAGCTACATTTGATCCACCCAGAGTTTTCCCAAAGCTATAAGTAATTGAGTTCTTTCCTGCAATAACATCTTTTAGATAAGAGAAAAAATCAATATACTGAATATTTGCATCCATTACAGCTAATGTTTTAGTGCCAAATGGTGCAAATCCATTTAATGCATAAATACATAAAATAATGAGTAAAGTAATAAGTCCGGATAGAAATATAATTTTACTTTTTTCTTTTTTATTCATAAGAACCCCCCCTTGAATTCAAACACAATAATTATAACATACCCTACTATATAATTCGATGTGATAGTCATGATACTACATTATTTGAAGGTATATGTATCAAATTATTTTCTGAAATTCTCTATTTTTTTTGATGTGTACAGTTAAATAGAATATAATAGTTACGTATGTGACCAAAAAAATAAGGAGAGTTTTATGAAAAAAGATAAAGATATATTTGATAGAATCATGGAGTGGAAGATCCTTAGTATCTTTAATCCGTTTTATAAGAAATATAAAGAAGTATTATTATATTTATTCTTTGGAGGTTTAACTACGTTCATTAGTATTGGTTCTTATGCCTTCTTTGATATCAGTATGCATATGGATCCAATGATTGCGAATATCTTTTCTTGGATACTTGCAGTATTATTTGCCTATGTGACAAATCGTATCTGGGTATTTGATAGTAATGCGGAAGGTATGAAAGGTATTATCCAGGAAATGGTATCTTTCTTTGGAGGACGTGTTGCCACTCTATTAATGGAAGAACTTATTTTATATGTGGGTATTAATTTGTTAAGTATGAATAGTATTGGTGTGAAGGGTGCAGCACAGATTCTTGTACTTATTGGTAACTACTTAATTAGTAAGTTATTTGTATTCAAGGGGAAATAATATGAAGTCTAAAAAGATAGAATATATCGATCTTGCGAATGTGATAGCCACATTTGCTGTTGTGTTTTTGCATGCTAATAGCTGTTTCTGGGATTTTAGTAAAGAAAGATATTGGATTACTGCAGATGTGATTGAAAGTGTTTTTATTTTTGCGGTTCCTTTGTTCTTCATGATCTCAAGTGTTACGCTTATTGATTATCAAAAAAGATATGATACTAAAACATATTTTAGAAAAAGATTTGCGAAAGCAGTGATTCCATTCTTGTTTTGGACATTATTCGCGTTAGTATTTGATATAGTTGTTTTAAAAACTATTTCTATATCTGATTTATCATTAGAGTTACTGTATAATGGTTTTGTTAATAATAGATTTTGTGGTTATTATTGGTTTTTTACGCCACTATTTATTATTTATTCATGTGTTCCTTTGTTTGCATCTATTGAAGAATCAAAAAGAATTAAAATATTCGAATATCTATTTATAGTTGGATTTATTTTCAATGGTACAATTCCATTTGTAATTAACGCATTTCATCTGGATTTGGTTTGGCCAGTTTCAATCTATGTTGTGAGTGGCTATAGTATTTTCACAATCATGGGCTATTTAATTCATAAAATAGATTTTACACCTAATCAAAGATGTATTATTTATTTTGTTGGTTTAGCTGGTTTATTAATGCATTTTGGTGGTACTTATTATGAATCATATGCATTAAACGGTGTTAGTATGATTTATAAGGAATTAACTCAAGCGCCTGTCTTGATGTATTCGGGTGCAATCTTCTTGTTTATTAAACAGATCTCTTCTAGAGTGATGAGTACTAAACTAGGTGGTATTGTGAATTTTGTGAAGAAATACACTTTTTCTATTTATTTATTGCACTTTTATGTTATTTCAGTATTTAACGAATATTTTGGTTTAATAAACTATAAAGCTTCAATTATCTATCGTCTAGGTATGCCTTTTATCGTTATTCCTATCACTATTATTATTGTAGCACTCATTCGTAAATTAAGATTAGGAAAGAAAGTATTGCCTTAAATTACATAATTTCACAGAAATTACACATAGATAGCGCTTGTAATAAGGTATAATAACGGCAATGAAGTGAATTATAGACTATTTTGTGGTATAGTAATTTATGTATAAACTTAAAAATAAGGATGTGAAAAAAGATGTATAAAAGGAAATTAAGAGGATGGGCGAAGCATTTAGACTTCTTAATTGCGGACCTTATCTGTCTACAGTTAGCTCTATTTCTAGCTTACTACATGCGTCATGGAATACTTGATATATATACAAGATCATTGTATGTCAATATTGCGATAGTCATGACACTATTAGATATGTTAATTATTATATTCTTTAATATTTTAAAGAATATTTTGAAGCGTAATAATATTACAGAAATGATTAAAGTAATAGAAAAATCATTATTATTAATGGTTGTATCTACTGCTTATATTTTCTATGCGCAAAAAGATGATGTATCACGTTTAACTTTAGGTTTTACATGTGTATTTGATGCAATGTTTACTTATATTATACATTGTGTGATGAAACCAATTGTAAGACGTAGAAGAAAGAATAATAAAAAATCTCTTATCGTGATTACAGAGTCTGAATTTATTGATTCTATTACAGAGAATAAGAAAATATTTGGTTTGGATGAATACCAGAGTGTTGGTTTTGCGGTTCTAGATAAGAATATGGAAGGTCAGAAATCAAACGGCTGGTCTATTGTGGCGTCTCAGGATACAGTTATAGATTATGTATTAAGACAATGGATGGATGAAGCTTTAGTGATTCTTCCTAGGGAAGATGTTTTCTCTACTTCTTTAGTTAAAGATTTAGCTGAAATGGGACTCGCTGTTCATGTAGAAATCAGTGAATATAACTCATTAAAGGGATATCGCAAACAGTTTGAAAGAATGGGTGAAAATCAGGTATTAACTGTCAGTATGAACTCTATTAATGAATATGACTGGATTGCCAAGAGAATACTAGATATTCTTGGTGGTTTAGTTGGCTGTGTGATTACTCTTATTTTAACTATCTTCTTAGGCCCAGCTATCTTTATTGCTTCTCCAGGACCAATCTTCTTTAAACAGAAGAGAGTTGGTAGAAATGGTAAAGTGTTCAATATGTATAAGTTTAGAAGTATGTATATGGATGCTGAAGAGCGTAAGAAAGAGCTTATGGCTCAAAATAGAGTTAAAGATGGTATGATGTTCAAACTTGAATATGACCCTCGTATTATTGGTTGTAAAAAGAAAGCCGATGGTACTATTAAGAAGGGTGTTGGTAATTTCATTAGAGACTGGTCTTTAGATGAATTCCCTCAGTTCTTTAATGTATTAAAGGGTGATATGAGTTTAGTAGGTACTAGACCCCCTACTCTTGATGAATGGAATAAGTATGAATTACGTCATAGAGCACGTCTTGCATTTAAGCCAGGTATTACAGGTTTATGGCAGGTAAGTGGTAGAAGTAATATCACTGACTTTGAAGAAATCGCAAGATTAGATAAAGAATATATCAAGAACTGGAGATTCAGTCATGATATTCAGATCTTATTGAAGACAGTACAGGTTGTTTTCAAAAAAGAAGGATCAATGTAAAGGAGTTATGAATATGCCATCAGTAAAGATTATTATTGCGACACATAAGAAGTATCGTATGCCTGATGATGAGATGTATATTCCTGTACAGGTTGGTGCAGAAGGTAAGGATGATCTTGGATATACACGTGATAATACAGGTGATAATATTTCTAATTTAAATTCACAGTATTGTGAATTAACAGGATTATATTGGGCTTGGAAGAACCTAGATGCAGATTATGTAGGTTTAGCCCATTATCGTAGACATTTTAGAGTAAAGAACAAGACAAAAGATCCTTTTGATTGTGTACTTACTTCTAAGGAAGCAGAAGAACTATTAAAGGATAATGATATCTTAGTGACTAAGAGACGTAATTATTATATTGAAACAATTTATGATCATTATGTTCATACACTTTATCCTGAACCATTAGATGAAACAAGAAAGATTATTGAAGAGAAGTGTCCAGAATATTTACCTGCTTTTGATAAGCATATGAAAGGTAAAACAATGCATGCCTTTAATATGTTTGTGATGAAGAAAGAATATTTTGATGCTTATTGTGAATGGTTATTTGATATTCTATTTGAACTTACTAAAAGATTTGAAGGTACTGAATATAATAGCTTCCATGCACGTTATCCAGGTAGAATTAGTGAAGTACTATTAGATGTCTGGATGAATGAGAACGGTTATGCCTACAAAGAAGTTCCATTTGTATATATGGAAAAGATCGATATGTTTAAAAAGGGAATGGGATTCTTAAAGGCTAAGTTCTTACATAAGAAGTATGGGGAGAGTTTTTAATGAGTTTATTTAAGAAAATAGTAACACTTGTTCTCGCAATGAGTTTGATGACTGGATGTTCTTTGACTAATAATGCGGATTCACAGAAGGTATTTAATTTTGCGGATTCTGGTTATGTGACATCTTTAGATGCATCAAAGGCTATTGATGAAACATCTACAAATGTGATTCAGGCATTTGGTGATGGTTTATATGCTTATGATGTAAAGAGTAAGCTTAAGCCAGCTATTGCGGAGAGTAAAAAAGTGAGTGAGGATGGCAAAACGTATACCTTTGAAATCAAAAAGAACGTGAAGTGGTCCAATGGAGATTCAGTGACTGCAGAAGACTTTGTTTATGCATGGAAGAGAGCCTTATCTATGCGTTCTGAAGCATCTAAGCTATTAACATCTTATGGTGCAGCCATTGCAGGTGCTGATGATATTTATAAAGGTTTAAAACCTGCGGATACTTTAGGTGTTTATGTAAAAAATAAGAAATTGGTTGTACATCTTCAATATAAGACAACACGTTTTATGGATTTAGTGACTCAGCCAGTCTTCTTCCCATTAAATCAGAAGTTTGTAGAAGCACAGGGAGATCAGTACGCTACTTCTCCTAAGACACTATTATCATGTGGGACATATAAGGTGTCTTCTATTTCTAAAGATAAGATTACTTTAAAGAAGAATAAGACATGTTACTTTGCGAGTAAATCAAATATTGATCAAGTGAATATGCTTTTTGGAATCAGTAATGATGAGAAAATCAGGTTATTTGATGAAGGTAAGATTGATTTTGCATCAGTGACTGGTGAGAAAGCGAAGAAATATGATGGAAAAGATTCAAGCACTGCAGATAATGATAGTGTGATGTGGGATTTAGTACCTAACTTCAAAGATCAGTATTTGTCAGACTTAAGAGTACGTGAAGCAATGTCTTTACTACTAAGAAGAGATAAATATGATGAAAATGTATTAAATGACGGAACTAAGAAAGCTGAAGGCTTACTTCCTATGGGTATCTGTTTCAACTCACAGAAGCAGTTTATGAGAGATGCCTCTAAATATAAGTTGAAACATAATAAAAAAGAAGCGAAGAAATCTTTATCTAAGCTTCTTAAAGAATATAAGTTAAAGAATTTTACTTTTACTTTAACTTATACAAAAGAATATCCACAATCAAAGCTTATTGCAAGTGAGATTAAAAAAGACCTTGAATCAACTAAACAATTTAAGGTGTATTTAAAAGAAGTGAATACAGTGGATTATGAACAGGCAGAATTATCTTTATTACGTATTAAAGGTACATGTAATGATGCTTATGATTATTTAGCCCCTCTTGCAGTTAATAATCAAGGTATTAATCATTATTGTAGTAATGAATTTAATAACTTCTTTACAGCTGCAGTCAATGCACAAAGTCAGGATGAACGTTATTATGCATTTTTAAATGCGGAAAGAGTCGCAATGCGTGACTATGCATTCATTCCTGTGATTCATCAGGGACAGAGATATCTTATTAATATGAGTGTCACTGATCTAATTAGTAATTTCTGTGGTGCACCATATAGTTTTAGATATATGAGCATGCGTTAATGAGGGGGTATTCAATGATCAACAAAATAAAGACATTTATTCAAAAAATAGGAACACCCCAGATGGGGATGGTTGTTTTAGCTATCTACTATTTCACATTGATGGTGGATATGACAACATTAAGCTATAGTTTTGCGAAGGCATCTACTTTATGCAAGCTGTTGAGATATGTTTGTTATGTATATTTCTTGTTTATAATATGCAAAAAAGTCAAGACTTTAGACTTGAAGAACTATATCAATAAAATTAAGAACTTTGATAAGAAACAGTACTTTATTGCGGCAATTGTGATTGTTGCATTAATTAGTATTGTGATGAATTTACTTCTTACTAAAAATAAAGCATTGGTTTTCTTATTATTTACACTAATCTATGCAAGTTGTTTTGAGTTCGAGGATGTAGTGAATACATTATTTTCTACTCAGTTCATCTCATTAATTCTTATTGTGACTTTAAGTTCATTAGGACTTATGCATGATTATGTCAATAATAGAGCTGATGGTACTATGAGACATTCTTTAGGATTTGGTTATCCTACTTATTTATCTCAATTTGTAATGTTCTTGATTCTCTATTATTCATATAAGAAGAACTTTAAGATCAGTCCTGAAAAGCTAGGTTTATACCAGTTGCTTATTGTATTTGTATATTTCTTAACAGACTCAAGAACAGAATTACTTGTATCTGAATTGATTCTTATTTGTATCTTTATGAACTCTGTGGATATTCTTGGAAAGTTCAAGAAGATTATAGAATTCCTTAAAAAGGCTTTTGCAATATGCTTCCCTCTCTATCCAATTGGAAGCTTTGTATTAGTGATGTTGTATGGATTGATTTTTAATACAATGAATGTGAATAGTATTGTGTTTAAGATTGCACATAAATTAAATCATGTATTCTCTAATAGACTTTATCAGACATTCTATGACTTTAAACGTTATGGATTTAGTTTATTTGGTTCGAATATAGATTTAGTTGGGTATTCGCTTACTAAAGGAAATGAAGATGCTATTATTAGAAGTAACTTTATTGATAATGAGTATATGAGAATCTTATTTGAAAATGGATGGATCTTCTTTATTGCCTTCTTCACAATCGCAGCAATAGTGATCTGGTATCTTTATAAGAATAAAAAAGATGGATTACTATTTATCTCTTTCGTTATTACAACATTCAGTTTATTGAACCCTAGAATTATTTCTATCACACTATCAATATTCTGTTTTATGATTATACCAGTATTAAATGATTTACTATTTAACCAAGGAGGACACTTAAATGAGTAAATATGATTATCTAGTAGTAGGATCAGGTCTTTATGGCGCAATCTTTGCGCATGAAGCCAATAAGAGAGGAAAGAAGGTTCTTGTCATTGATAAGAGACCTAATATTGCCGGAAACATCTATACAGAAGAAGTAGAAGGCATCAATGTACATAAGTATGGTGCACATATCTTCCATACAAATAATAAGGAAGTATGGCAGTATATTACTCAGTTTGCAGAATTCAATAGATTCACTAACTCACCTGTTGCAAACTATAAGGGAGAACTTTATTCTCTTCCATTCAACATGTATACATTCAATAAGATGTGGGGAGTAGTGACTCCAGAAGAAGCAGCTGCCAAGATTGAAGAACAGAGACAGGAAATCAAGGGAGAACCAAAGAATCTTGAAGAACAGGCTATCTCATTAGTTGGTAGAGACATCTATGAAAAGCTCATTAAAGGCTATACAGAAAAACAATGGGGAAGACCATGTAATGAACTTCCATCATTCATCATCAAGAGATTACCAGTAAGACTTACTTTTGATAATAACTATTTCAATGCGTTATATCAGGGTATTCCAATGGGTGGATATACAAAGATGGTAGAAAACATGCTTAAAGGTATTGAAGTAAGATTGAATACAGATTATCTAGAAAACAAGGAAGAACTAGATAGCTTAGCAGATAAGGTTGTTTATACAGGACCTATCGATGCCTACTTTAACTATAAGCTAGGAACACTAGAATACAGATCAGTCAGATTTGAAACAGAAGTATTAGATAAGCCAAATTTCCAGGGAAATGCGGCAGTAAACTATACGGATGCAGAAACACCTTGGACAAGAATCATTGAACATAAATGGTTTGAATTTGGAACACAGCCAAAGACTGTTATCAGTAGAGAATACAGCTCTGAATGGAAGCTAGGAGATGAACCATACTATCCAGTCAATGATGAAAAGAATGGTGCCTTATATGCAGAATATAAGAAGCTAGGAGAAGCAGAAACTAAAGTGATCTTTGGTGGAAGACTAGGAGAATATAAGTATTATGATATGGATGCAGTTATCGCAGCTGCATTAGACAGAGTTAAAAAGGAATTTAATTAATCATTAAGGCAAAGATTTAAGATCTTTGCCTTAATACAAATGGAGGCTTATTATGAAGAGTGTATTGATTATTGGAATGACACCTAATCCTGGTGGCATAGAAAGCTTTTTAATGACATACTTTAGAAAATTAAAAGACACCTTTAAAATAGATTTCCTTACTACATTTGAGACATGTGCTTACAGTCAGGAGATTCTAGATAATAATTCTAGAATTTATACAATTAAATCAAGTCAGTTTAAACAGGCTAAAGAATTTAAACAGGAATTAACTTATTTCTTTCAACATCATCATTATGATATCATCTGGTTTAATGCCTGTGATTTAGGTAATTTTGGTTTATTGAAATATGCACAGTTATGTTCTCCTGAAAAAGTGATTGTACATGCACACAATAATGATTTCATGATGAAAGGTAAGAAAGCACTCTTCTATAAGTTCATGCATTATAAGAATAAAAAGAAAGTAAAACAGTATGCCACTGATTACTGGGCTTGCTCAGAACTTGCGGGAGAATTCTTCTTTGAAGATGATGTAAGACAAAGTTCTCGTTATCATGTCATTAATAATGCGATAGATACAGATCGTTTTAAATATGATAGAGAGGTCAGAGCAGCTTATCGTAAAGATCTCCACGCTGAAGATAAGATTGTCGTAATGAATACTGCAAGATTCACTTATCAAAAGAACCAGCTATTCCTGATTGATATCTTTGAGGAATTAAAGAACAGGGATGATCGTTTTGAACTCGTATTAGTTGGTGATGGTGAATTAAGAGGTGAACTTGAACAGAAGATTTCTGAATTGAATCTTACTGATAGTGTACAGCTATTAGGTTTACGTAGCGATATCCCAGAATTACTATCAGCGGCTGATATATTCCTTTTCCCTTCTCGCTTTGAAGGATTTGGTATATCATTATTAGAAGCTCAGGCTTCTGGACTGTTATCCTTTACTTCCAAGACAGTTGTCCCAAAAAGTGTAGGGATTACAGATTTACTTACATATATTTCATTAGATGAATCTCCTGTAGAATGGGCAGATATGATTTATAGTCAATTCACTTCAAGAGACATTGATAGAAATAAATATACGGATATCATCAAAGAAAAAGGATTTGATATCGATACAGAAGCTAAGAGATTAAAATCCTACTTAGATGATTAAAGAAAGGAAAACAGTTATGAAAAAATATTATTTACAGGTCACAATTGATTCTAATCTTGATGCCAGTACTAAAGCTGTTCAAGATTGTAATAAGATTCTTCATCAGAATGGTTATGAACCATTTGAAATTAATCTTTATAAATCAGGAAACAAGTATATCAAGAAGGTACATAACTTTTTAGCCTTCAATCATTTAAATAAGATTGATGAAGGTGCTTTACTTGTAGTGCCCCATCCTCTTTATGTGAATAAGAAATATATTGATATCCTAGAGAAGGTAAAACAGAAAAAGCATATCAAGCTAGCATTCCTTATTCATGACTTAGACTCATTAAGAAAGCTATTCTTAAATGCTCAGGATGATTTTGAATATATGGATCATAAGATGTATGACATCTCTGACTATATTATTGCGCATAACGATTGTATGATTGACTATTTAGTCACACAAGGAGTAAACAGAGAAAAGATTCATAATCTTCATATCTTTGACTATTTATGTGAATCAAATAATACAATCAAGTTTGATCGTTCAGTAAGTATTGCAGGTAACCTAGATGAAAAGAAGAGTAACTATCTTGCAAAGCTAAAGGATATTAAAGCAGTTCATTTTGATTTATATGGTGTACATTTAAATGAAGATATTCTTGCATCTAATATTACTTATCATGGTGCTTTCCCACCTGATCAAATCAATAACCAGTTATATAGTGGTTTTGGTTTAGTATGGGATGGAAGTTCTATTGAAAAATGTGATGGTAATACAGGAGAGTACTTAAAATATAATAATCCTCATAAATTATCTTTATATCTAGTATCTGGTATTCCAGTAGTAATCTGGAAGGAAGCTGCAGAAGCTAAATTTGTAGAAGAACATGGCTTAGGTATCACAGTCAACTCTTTAGATGAACTTGGAGCAAAATTTGCAAGTCTAAGTGAAGAAGAATACTTCGAAATGGTTAAAAATGTCGCAGTTGTTTCTAATAGACTTAAAAATGGATATTACCTAACTCAGGCAATCAAAGAAATTGAAGAGGCTTAAAGCCTCTTTTTCTTCTTTAACTCTTATTATTTTTGATTTATAATATTTGCGGTTTGTAACAAGGAAAGAGAGGTTTTGTATGAAAAAACAGAAATCACTTAAGTTGAATTTCATTATGAATGCATTACTTACAATGTCTTCATTCATATTCCCACTTATTACATTCCCATATGTATCGAGAGTATTAGGGCCTACAGGAACAGGTCAGGTTAACTTTGCGACATCATTGATTACTTATTTCTCAATGTTTGCGCAGTTAGGTATTCCGACATATGGTATCAAAGTATGTGCACAGGTAAGAGATGATCATGATAAACTCACAAGAACAACACAAGAATTATTAATTATAAATCTTGTCATGACTGTAATCTCTTATGTTGCGTTTATTGTTGCGTTATTCGCAGTTCCAAAGCTTGCATCTGATAAGATGTTGTATGTGATTACTAGTAGTACTATCCTACTTACTACAATAGGTATGGAATGGCTCTATAAAGCTTTAGAACAGTATACATATATCACTATTCGTTCTATTATCTTTAAGTTTATTGGACTTATTGCGATGTTCTTGCTAGTTCGTTCAAAGAACGATTATGTCATGTATGCGGGTATTACAGTATTTGCAGCAAGTGCTTCATTTATTCTTAACTTATTAAATGCCCACAAGTATATTGGTTTAAAACCAGTTGGACATTATAATTTCAAGAGACATTTCAAGCCAGTCGCTATCTTCTTTGCGATGAGCTGTGCAACTACAATCTATACTAATCTAGATTCAGTTATGTTAGGTTTCATGGCTACTAATGCAGATGTTGGTTACTATGGTGCAGCTGTTAAGATTAAGAATATTTTAGTATCTATCGTTACTTCACTAGGTACTGTATTACTTCCTAGAGCGGCTTATTATATTGAACACCAGCAGATGGATGAATTTCAGAAACTAAGTAGAAAAGCATTAAATTTCGTATTCATTATTGCATCCCCAATGATGATTTATTTCATTCTCTTCGCAAAACAGGGTATCTTCTTTTTATCAGGTGATGCCTTTGCGCCAGCAGTTGTACCTATGCAGCTTATCATGCCTACCCTACTCCTTATTGGTATTACAAATATCTTAGGTATTCAAATTCTTGTCCCATTAGGATATGAAAAAGCTGTACTTGTATCTGAAATAGTTGGTGCAGTCATTGACTTAGTGGTTAATGCATTATTGATTCCAGTGTATCAATCAAGTGGTGCTGCAATTGGTACATTACTTGCAGAATTTGCGGTTATGGTCGTACAGTGTATTGCGTTAAAGAATGAAATCAAAACAGCCTTTAGTGATATTAAATACTTAAAGATTATTCTTGCTATTATTATTGCATCACTTGCATCTTTCTGGGTGACTGCATTAAATTTACATGTATTCATTACACTCGTTATTTCAGCTATCTTGTTCTTTGGTGTATATGGTCTTGTACTCATTATCATGAAAGAAAAACTTGTCATTGAAATATTGACACAAATCTTTAGTAAGTTAAAACATAAAAGCGCATAATTGCGCTTTTTGACTTATAAAACAATAAAGGGTATACTTTTATTGTAATGACTAATGAATATGAATGATGTAAAATAATTATATTCATATGAAGGAGGAAATCAGAGATATGCCTGATAAACAGAGAATCGGTATTTTAGGAGCTGGTACTTGGGGTATGGCTCTTGCAAGAATGCTGGCTAATTGTGATAAGGAAGTAACAGTGTGGTCTGCCCTTCCACAGGAAGTGGAACAGTTAAGCACAACACATACACATCCAAAACTTCCTGGTGTTGATTTTCCTGAAACTATTCGTTATACAACAGATATAGAAGAAGCATGTACTAATCAGAATATTATTATGTTTGCGGTACCTTCTGTATTTGTAAGAAGCACAGCTGAAAAGGCTAAACCTTACATTAAAGACAATCAGATTATTGTGGATGTTGCGAAAGGTATTGAAGCAGATACATTCATGACTTTAACTGAAGTTATTGAAGATGTACTTGATAATGACACATTACATTTTGTCGCATTATCTGGTCCTACTCATGCAGAAGAAGTGGCAAGAGGATTACCTACTGCCATTGTATCAGCATGTAAGAATCTAGATGCGGCTAAATATGTACAGAAGTTCTTTAGTAGTCCTTTTATGCGTGTGTATACAAATAACGATGTGAAAGGAATTGAAATCTGTGGTGCATTAAAGAATATTATTGCGTTAGCTGCTGGTATTTCTGGTGGCTTAGGTTATGGTGATAATGCCCGTGCAGCTTTAATTACAAGAGGTCTTGCAGAAATGGAGAGACTTGGTGGTAGAATTGGCTGTACACCACATACATTTAGTGGTTTAACTGGTATGGGTGACTTGATTGTGACTTGTACAAGTGAATTCAGTAGAAACAACCAGGCAGGTCATTTGATTGGTGAAGGTAAGACACTAGCAGAGGCAGTTAAGAAAGTAGGAATGGTTGTAGAAGGTATTAATGCATTACCTGCAGCTGTTCAGCTTGCAGAAACTTATAAAGTGGATATGCCTATTGTAATGACTGTCAATAAAATCGTTAATGAAGGCTTGAATCCAAAGGATGCAGTCAATGCATTATTACAGAGAGATTTAAAATCAGAAACACCTCTTCCATCTATTAATGATGTATTTGAAGAGTCAGTATTAAGAAAGACGAGGAAAAGTGGAATGAAGAGAGTTATTACTTATGGGACTTTTGACTTATTACACTATGGTCATATTAACCTATTAAGAAGAGCTAAAGAATTAGGTGATTACTTAATCGTTGGTTTATCAACAGATGAATTCAACTGGAATGAAAAACAGAAGAAGTGTTACTTTACTTATGAACAGAGAAAACAGTTACTAGAATCAGTTAGATATGTAGATTTAGTTATTCCTGAATGTGCATGGGATCAGAAACGTAAAGATGTTCATGAATATCATGTTGATACTTTTGTCATGGGAGATGACTGGAAAGGTCAGTTTGACTTCTTAGAAGAAGAAGGTGCAGAAGTAGTATACTTACCTAGAACTCCTGAAATCAGTACAACAAGAATCAAAAAAGACTTGAATAAATAGTTATATTTTACTCGTTTATGAAGATGATATGTAATTTTTGTGTAATTATCACCTTAAAGGTTTTCATTTTTTCATTTACGAGTATAATGACGAATGAACCCGAATTATAGGAGGTAGTTATGAAGTTTATTACATCACGTGCCTTGGTCCTAGGTATCCAGGCTGTTGTATCTGCAGTGCTTGCATTCTTCGTAGTTAAGATTGGAATCTTACCTACAAAGTATTTAATGGCAGCATTCGCAGTATTAGTAGTATTATGGCTATTGATGTTCTTATTATCAAAGCCATCAAAGAAGAAAAAAGTTGCAAGACCTTTAATTGGTAAAATAGTGTCTCTTTTATTAAGTATCGCAATGGTATTTGGTACTAGTAAGATTATCAAAGGTGATTCATTCCTTTCATCTCTTACTAATGTAGGTACTGAAACAACTACTTATTCTTTAGTAGTATTAAAAAGCAGTGGTTATAAGAATGTTTCTTCATTAAAAGGAAAAACAATCGATTACTACGCAAACGATAAAAAGAAAGCGATGCAGGTAAAAGAAAAACTACAGAAACAGATCAGTTTCCATGGTAATGGTGAAGATGATAATGCGAAGCTTGCATCAGACTTATATAATGGTGATTGTGATGCAATCCTATTAAATGAAAGCTATCGTGAAATGATCAAAGAAACTTATAGTAACTTTGAATCAAAGACTAAAGTATTATGGCAGGAAAAGATTGTAGAAGAAGTAGAAAATACTGCTTCTGATGTTAATGTAACTAAGAAGCCATTCGTATGTTATATTAGTGGTGTTGACTCTCGTGGAGGTGTAAATGAAAACAGCCGTTCAGACGTTAACCTATTAGTAACTATTAATCCAAACAATGGTCAGATGTTAATGACAAGTATTCCTAGAGACTATTATGTAAAACTTGCAAACTGTGGCAAGAAAGATAAATTAACTCATTCCGCTTTATATGGTGGAACAGAAAACAGTATAAAGACTATTGAAGATTTCTTAGACATCAACATTGATTTCTATGCAAGAGTTGATTTCCAGTCAGTTATCCAGTTAGTTGATGCATTAGGTGGTATTGATATTTATTCTGATAAGGCATTTATTCCTTATACAGACCATGGTATTAAGATTCCTAAGGGAAATGTACATATGGATGGACGTATGGCCCTTGCATTCGCAAGAGAACGTTATACATACCAGTCTGGTGACCAGCATAGAACTGAAAACCAGCAGGCAGTATTACAGGCTATTATCAAGAAAGCAGTATCTCCAAAGATCTTAACTAACTATAGTGAAATCTTAGATTCTATCAAAGATACATTTACAACTAATATGCCATCTTCAAGTATCAGAGCTTTAGTTAATAAGCAGTTAGATGACAACATTAAATGGGATTTCCAGAAATCATTCCTTAAGGGTGAAGGTGTGATGCAGACTGGTGGTTACTCAATGCCTAAGACTAAATTATGGTATTGTATCCCAGATGAAGACAGTATTGAATTAAATTCTAAATACATCAACGCTATGTGTGATGGTAAGAAGATTGATACTGAAAAGAAAATCTTTGATGTAGAAAAAGCTGAACAGGAAGCTAAAGAAGCAGAAAAGAAAACAAACTAATTTAGTGACGGGGGTTGTATGATATCGACCCTCGTTTTATTTTGGATATTATGGTATTATTGAAGAGACGAAAGAAGGACATCAATATGAAATATGATTATCTAGTAGTAGGATCAGGTCTTTATGGCGCAATCTTTGCGCATGAAGCCAATAAGAGAGGAAAGAAGGTTCTTGTCATTGATAAGAGACCTAATATTGCCGGAAACATCTATACAGAAGAAGTAGAAGGCATCAATGTACATAAGTATGGTGCACATATCTTCCATACAAATAATAAGGAAGTATGGCAGTATATTACTCAGTTTGCAGAGTTCAACAGATTCACTAACTCACCTGTTGCGAACTATAAGGGAGAACTATATTCTCTTCCATTCAACATGTATACATTCAACAAGATGTGGGGAGTAGTGACTCCAGAAGAAGCAGCTGCCAAGATTGAAGAACAGAGACAGGAAATCAAGGGAGAACCAAAGAACCTTGAAGAACAGGCTATTTCATTAGTTGGTAGAGATATCTATGAAAAGCTCATTAAAGGCTATACAGAAAAACAATGGGGAAGACCATGTAATGAACTTCCATCATTCATCATCAAGAGATTACCAGTAAGACTTACTTTTGATAATAACTATTTCAATGCGTTATATCAGGGTATTCCAATGGGTGGATATACAAAGATGGTAGAAAACATGCTTAAAGGTATTGAAGTAAGATTGAATACAGATTATCTAGAAAACAAGGAAGAACTAGATAGCTTGGCAGATAAGGTTGTTTATACAGGACCTATCGATGCCTACTTTAACTATAAGCTAGGAACACTAGAATACAGATCAGTCAGATTTGAAACAGAAGTATTAGATAAGCCAAATTTCCAGGGAAATGCGGCAGTAAACTATACGGATGCAGAAACACCTTGGACAAGAATCATTGAACATAAATGGTTTGAATTTGGAACACAGCCAAAGACTGTTATCAGTAGAGAATACAGCTCTGAATGGAATCTAGGAGATGAACCATACTATCCAGTCAATGATGAAAAGAATGGTGCCTTATATGCAGAATATAAGAAGCTAGGCGATGCAGAAACTAAAGTGATCTTTGGTGGAAGACTTGGAGAATATAAGTATTATGATATGGATGCAGTTATTGCAGCTGCACTAGCTAAAGTAAAAGAGGTATTTGAATAATGAAGAGTTTAATATCTATTATTATTCCTGTATATCGTGGAAATCCTGTTTATTTCAATAAGACAATCGAAAGCTGTCTCAATCAGACTTATGATTATGTAGAAGTGATTATTATTGATAATGGATGTAATGATGCGTTGCAGGATACTTTAAGTGAATTAAATACAAAAGAGAATGTGACAGTTGTAAAGAATTCTAAGAGCGGTGTATGTTCTGGTAGAAACTTAGGTGTAAAAACAGCTAAGGGAGACTATATCATGTTCTTAGATGCAGATGACTGGATTGAAAGTAATGCCTGTGAAATACTATTAAATCATGCAGTAGAAGCAGAGGCAGATTGTGTGATTTGTAATTATAGTAGAGACTATAGTGATCATAGTGAAAAGATGCTTCACTATATAAGAGATACAATGTATAAGGACTGGAAGGATTATTTAAAGGATCTGTTAAATGTACAGGCAGGTGTAGGATTCTGCTGGGGTAAACTCATTAAAGCTTCTACTATTGAAAATGTATTATTAAATGAAGAATTAAGTCTTGCAGAAGATGCAGAATATTGTGCACGTGCCTCACAGAACTGGAGTGTTATTGTAGGTGATGAACATCCTTTGGTTCATTATATATTCAATGATCAATCTGCAGTACGTAAGTTTGATACAGCTTATGCAGATAAGTTCCTCTTATCTATGAAAGCAGTAGAAGAAGATTTAAAAGATGTCATGGCAGAAGATAATAATATAGAAACATTATTCTATAACTTTGTAAGTTATCATGTATTACTTATTTTAGTGAATTATTGTGCACATCCACAAAATAAAGATCAAGCGATGTCTTCTTTAAAGGCATTAATGAAGAATGATTTATTTAAACGTGCTATAAAGAACTCTAACTATAATGGTATGTCTATGACACGTAAAGTACCATTATGGTTCTTAAAACATAAGATGAATAGATTCGCATTACTTGTAGGACAAGTAAGACAGAAACAGTTTTCTAAGAGTAAATAAGGAGTAGATTATGAAAGTACTAGTATTTGGAATTACAGATAATCCAGGTGGTATGGAAGCTGTTATTATGAACTACTATCGCCATCTAGATCGTACACGTGTACAATTTGATTTCTTATGTAATACTGAAGTAGTTGCACATGAACAAGAAATATTAAGCTTAGGTGGTACTATTTATCGTATTCCTGCAAGAAGTAAGGATAGAAAAGCTTTCTCTGAAGCTTTAGAAAACTTCTTTAAGACTCATGCTTCTGAATATAAAGCTATCTGGTTTAATACATGTTCGCTTGCGAATATTGATTACTTAAAGAAGGCTAAACAATATGGTATCCCTACACGTATTATTCATTGTCATAATGCGGCTAATGGAGATAGCTTCTTAAGAGGATGTTTACATAAGTTCAATAGAACACAGATTAGAAAATATGCGACAGACTTTTGGACATGTTCAGAAGATGCGAATGAATGGTTCTTTGGGAAGAATGCCGTATTACCTAACTATAAATTGATTAATAATGCGGTAGATGTGAACTTCTTTAAACCAAATGAAAAAATCAGACAATCTATAAGAGAAGAACTTCATGCAGGTGATAAGATTGTATTAGGTCATACAGGGAGATTCCATTTCCAGAAGAATCATCCCTATCTATTAAAGATATTTAATGAGTTGGATCATAGATATCCTGGTAAGTATATGTTGATACTTATTGGAGATGGTGAAGATAAAGAAACACTTAAAAATCAGGTTAAAGAATATGGTATTGAAGAAGATGTAAAGTTTTTAGGTATTAAGAGTAATGTGAGTGATTATATTCAGGCAATGGATCAATACATCTTCCCTTCTCGTTTTGAAGGCTTAAGTGTCGCATTATTAGAAGCAGAAGCCAATGGATTACCATGCATGATCTCTGATACTATTTCTCTAGCCTCTATTGTGAATGATAATGTAAAGATGTTCCCTATTACGGATGAAGCAGTAGACAAGTGGGTAGAAGCAATCGAAGAAGCATCTCATCAATCTAAGCATTTTAATATTGAAGCATTTGAAAAACGTAATCTAGAAATAAATACAGAAGCTAAGAAGATGCAAGATTTCTTCTTATCATTATAAACCTTCGTGAGAAGGTTTTTTAATGTCTAAATATAGCTTTTTATACTTATATATGTCATTTTATGTCACATTGGATGGTTCTTTGTGTGAAATTATGTTAATATATTTTCATACTATATAAGAGGAAGGGAGATATATATGAACAAAAAGTTGATTACAAGTTTTGTAAGTGCAGCGCTTGTTTGTTCGATGGGTATGTCTGGTGTAAGCGCAGTAACTCCAGTACCAACTATGCATAACAACAATCAAGTCACTGCAACATCATTGAGTCGTTCTGTAGCTGATTACAAGAAGATTGAAGGCATTAACGATCAGACTGTATTAGGCGCAGATTTTACTCATTACCAGCAGGATTTGGAATGGGGTAAAACGTATTACAATTACAAGAGCGTCAAAATTGATAACCTATTTAAGTTTGTACAGGGACAGGGAATTAATACGATTTCTGTCAAGGTTGCAGTAAATCCGGACACATCAAGTGATAAAACTAAATGTTATACACTAGATAGTGCTATCAAAACAATTAAAGCAGCTAAAGAAGCAGGCTTAAAAACAAACATCACATTATTCTATTCGGATGATGTTACTTATACAAATAGTCAGCAATTACCTGCAGGATGGACTCAGGATAATGCGGTAGAAAAGGCAACAGACTATACTAAGGAAGTACTGAATACTTTAAGTAAGAATGATGCTTTACCTACTATGATGACTATTGGAAATGAAGTGAATTATAATTTCCTTGGTCTAACTGAAGACGGAGGATGGGATGGCTTTGTCGCAATGGCTACCATCTCTAAACTTATTAATGAAAAAGGTGTTAAAACAGCTTTAAGTTTTGCAGCACCTGATGATGCTGAAGGCATTCAGTATGTGATTGAAAAGCTAGGTTATGCAGGCGTAGACTATAGCTATTTAGGTGTTAATCTTTATGCTGATCGTAGTGGTATTAATGATTATGTTAAAACATTACGTACTACAGTAAAAGAAAAGGCAGCAGATAAGCAGTTAATTGTTTCTAACATCAAGTTCCCACGTAAGAATGCTGATGAAACAGCATCTAATGAAACACAGGCAGACAGCATTTATAATTTATTAAGTGCTTCTATTAGTGATAGTAATGCAGGTGGTTTAATTTATGATGAAGCTGAATATGTAGGAAGCTGGAATGGTTTCTTTAATGAACAGGGACTTGCACAGACTTCTCTTGCTGTATTTGGTTTTGCACAGGGTTGGAATATTGATATTGATTCATACAGAGATCCTTATGAATATGGTGATGATACTGGCTTAAAGGAAAAGAATGTCACTATTAATAAGATTTCTAATATGTCTGAATCTACAATCAGAGGTGTAGATGTTGGATCATATGTAGCACTTACTAATGCAGGTGTTAAATATTATGATTATGATGGCAAAGAACAGCCATTAATGAAAATCTTAAAGGATAATGGTGTTAACTATATCCGTTTAAGAATCTGGAATGATCCATACAATGAAAAAGGTGAAACATACGGTGGTGGAGATAGCACTGTAGATAATGGATTAAAGATTGGTAAAGAAGCAACTAAGTATGGTATGAAGGTGCTTGTTGACTTCCATTATTCTGATTTCTGGGCAGATCCTGCAAAACAGATTCTACCAAAAGCATGGCAGAAGGATGCTAATGATCCAGATAAGATGTGTGAAAATATCCATGACTTCACTAAAGATACTTTACAGAAATTTAAAGATGCAGGTGTTGATGTAGGTATGGTACAGGTTGGTAATGAAATTACCAAAGGTATGGCTGGTATTCATAATAAAGACAGTAATAATTCTGTTTGGAAAAATGAATCTCAGTATTCTGTATTAGACCGTTATTTAAATGCAGGTTCTAAAGCAGTACGTGAAATTCTTCCAGATGCTTTAGTTACATTACATATTGAAACACCTAATCGTCAAATCTATTCTATGATCATGGATGCATGGGAAAAAGGAAATGTAGACTATGATGTTTTAGGTTCTTCTTATTACCCATTCTGGTGGAATACACCTGATATGTTAAGGGATGTACAGACTCTTGCAAAAGAAAGAGGAAAGTTATTTGCGGTTATGGAAACTGCATGGGTTAACAGTTATGAAGATGGTGATGGTACACCAAACTCTATCGGTTCTGATTATGGACTTTATCAGTATGAAATTGGTCCTCAGGGTCAGGTAGATGAATTAACTGATATGTATAAGGTTCTTACTGAACAGGATAACGGTTTAGGTGGCTTCTATTGGGAGCCAGGATGGATTCCAGTGAAAGCCGGATGGACTAACTGGGAGTACAATAAAGAAGTCGCTGATAAGTATGGTACTGGATGGGCTTCTAAGGGTGCTGTAGGTTATGCACCAGACGATGAAATGTATTATAATGGTCAGCCTTCATGGGGTGGATCAAGCTGGGATAACGCAACATTATTTGATATCCAGGGTAATGCACTACAGTCATTAAAGTTCTATAAAGATACAGTGTCTTTAGGTAAGGTTCAGACTACAAGAATCAATATCGTGAATAAAGAAAAAGAAGTTCTTAAGACTGAATATGTAAATGTAAATGTTGGTGATACAAAGACAATTACACTTCCAAAAGTTAATGGTTATTATGCATCAAAAGGTAACTATAACTATACAGTAAAAGGTGATACTGATGGTGTTAAAACAGTTACAGTCACTTATAATCATTCTACAGAAGCTAATCTAGTTTACGTGGATGGTGATTGGTACTTAATGCAGGATGGACAGGTTGTACATGAAACTACTCTTGCACAGGTTAATGGAACAGGTACTTGGTATTATGTAGAAGATGGTAAACTCAACTGGAATTATACCGGTTTAGTAAAATACTATAGTACTTGGTATTATGTTCAGAATGGTGTTCTTGACTGGAACTACAATGGCTTAATCTGCTACAATAATACTTGGTATTATATTGAAAACGGTAGAGTAAATACAAACTACAACAATCTAGTAAAATACAATGGTAACTGGTATTATGTTCAGAACGGTAAGATTGACTGGTCAGTGAATACATTATCACAGGTTAATGGTGAAGGAACATGGTATAAGGTGACTAATGGACAGTTAGATTGGAACTATACAGGACTAACTAAGTATTTCAGTACTCGATACTATATTCAAAATGGTGTTCTTAACTGGAACTACAACGGCTTAATCTACTACAATAATACTTGGTATTATATTGAAAACGGTAGAGTAAATACAAACTACAACAATCTAGTAAAATACAATGGTAA
>NZ_JBEHVX010000003.1:58615-65617 GCF_040227455.1 Catenibacterium sp. RTP21428st1_D7_RTP21428_210409
GAATACATTATCACAGGTTAATGGTGAAGGAACATGGTATAAGGTGACTAATGGACAGTTAGATTGGAACTATACAGGATTAGTTAAGTATTACAGTACATGGTACTACATTCAAAATGGTATTCTTGACTGGAATTACAGTGGTTCAGTAAATTATAATGGTAAAACATACACTGTAAAGAACGGTAGAGTTCTATAACTATAAAATACACTAAAATAAAAGACAGTATGCTTTAGATTGCATACTGCCTTTTTGTTTACTTTATATTATCGAATAAATTTGTAGAATAAACACCTTCATCAATTAACTTCTTAAATGATTCCTTTACAACAGGTGCATCTTCTTTATATGTTACACCAAACCATGAATCCTGTACTTCTAATACCTTAACACTTAATTTGTTTTCTCTTAGAAGTTCACCAATATAGATAGGTAATAAGTATTCATCCTTAAGTGGATCTTGGATGTTTTCAAAGAATTCTACAAAACCTTCTTTTAAAGTATTTACGAATTCAGGAGTTAATCCCCAGAAGTTCATAGATACATTTACGTTAGGATCAATTTCTTTATCTCCTACACGTGCACCAGTAGAAGTCTTTTCAATATTCTTAGTTTCTTCTACATCTGTTAAGTATCCTTCTTCATTCACTGCACAGATACCTCTTGTTACACCACCATTATCACTTAAAGTATTCTTTAAGATAAATCCTGCCATGGCAAGATGATCTGGCTTTTCAGGTGTATAGTCTAATAAGAAATCATGAATCTGTACAAATGCTTCCTTACCATAATAGTCATCTGCATTAATAACTGCGAATGGTTCATTAATTAAACCATCACATGCAAGTACTGCCTGTCCAGTACCCCAAGGCTTAGTACGTCCTTCAGGACATTTAATACCTTCTGGTAATGCCTTTAAATCCTGAAATGCATAAGCAATTTCTACATCATACTTTTTAGCGACTTCTTCAATACGATTCCCTATAACTTCTCTAAAGTCCTCTTCAATATCCTTACGGATAATAAAGATAATTTTGTTGAAACCAGCAGCAATTGCATCATGGATTGAATAATCCATAATAATTTCACCATTAGGTCCAACTGGTTCTAACTGCTTGATTCCTCCACCAAAACGTGAACCAATACCAGCAGCCATAATTACTAAAGCTGTATTCATAATAATCCTCCGTCAAACATGATAACTATATTATACAACGAAAGTTATGTAATAGATATGTAATTAAAAAAACTCAGGATAATTCCTGAGTTATATTAGATAGTGAAGTCTACACAAGCTCTTACTTCAGCATTTTCCTTTGCGATTTTCGCAACAGCTAAATGTCTAGGATCATTTGCATAGCTTGACAAATCTTCCATATTATCAAATTCCATAACTAATGAAACATCATATGTTTCATTAGGGTTTTCATTTCTTCCAACATGTAAAGAACGGATACCATCAATCTGTCCTACAAGTCCCTTTAATCCTTCTACAAACTGATTCTGTAGATCTTCTGTACTTTCTTTAAATTTCCATACAACAACGTGCTGAATCATTTATTAGTCCTCCTTCATTAATTTATTCACTATAGGCATAAGTTCCATCTGTGTAATTGTTTCAATAAGCCCTGCATCTACGACTTTAGTGATTGCAGGATCCATTGGTAAACGACATACAGTAGAAATATTAAACTTCTTCGCAATTTCATCTATATGACTCTCACCAAATAAATAATGTTTATTTCCACAATCAGGACAGATATAGTAACTCATATTCTCAACAAGACCTAGAATAGGAATATTCATCATTTGTGCCATATTCACTGATTTCTCTACAACCATGCTGACAAGTTCCTGTGGTGAAGACACCGTAATAATACCATCTACAGGAAGAGATTGGAAGACTGTAAGAGGAACATCTCCAGTTCCTGGAGGCATATCGACAAATAAATAATCTAATTCACCCCAATAGACATCAGTCCAGAATTGAGTCACTGTATTAGATATTAAGCTTCCTCTCCATACAACAGGATCAGTAGGATTATCCAACATTAAGTTTAAAGAAACAATCTTAATACCTGTACGTGTTTCGGCAGGAATAATACCCTTATCATTTCCATAAAGTTTCTCAGTTAGACCAAAAGCCTGAGGGATAGAAGGTCCTGTAATATCCGCATCTAGAATACCTACATTATACCCAATACGGTTCATCATAACTGCAAGTAGTGATGTCATTAAACTTTTACCTACACCACCCTTACCACTTGTGACTGCAATAACATGTTTAATATGGGAATTCTTATTTAAATCTTTATGAAGATCTTTATTAAAATACTTATCATATTCACCCATTTTATTCACCTCATGTATTATTATACATGAAATTAAATAAAAATGCTGATTAACGAATTGAATAACCAGCATACATGGTGATGGCAAATAAGATTAACACACAAATAATCTTAGATACTGCCCAAGCAATTTCGTATCTCATTGTTCCGTCTCCTTTTATATACTTAGTTTAGAATAATAAGAGATATACAAATATCATCATAAGGAGAAGAATAAATGAATATTAAGTAAAAAAAACTAGAGAAATGAATCTCTAGCTTACAATCAATGAGTGGCAGATAGAAGTATAGTTCCTATAATCATAACAGCAACTAATTTTGAACCTAACCAGTATAAATTGTACTTCATATCCATCACCCTTTCTTTTACTACACTCAGTATAGTAAAGAAAGGGTTAAGAAGAAATCACACTCACATTAAGTGTTCGTAAGTATTACTTTAAGAAACGTTTGATCCACTTCATTTTATCATCAGTGAGTGGATAATATCTAAATGGTAAATCAATACGTGTACTCTTATGTAATACAGAACGACGATGAGAGAATGTCTCAAAAGTAAACTTACCATGATAATAACCAATACCACTTGCACCTACACCACCAAATGGGAGTGTATTAGTCGCAAAATGACTCACTGTATCATTAATACATGCATCACCAAAGCTACATAACTCTAAAAACTTATTGGCATGATATGAATCATTAGAGAATAAATAGAGGGCAAGAGGCTTATCATGACTATTAATATATTGAATCGCTTCTTCAATTCTATTGTATTCTACGAGTGGAAGAATAGGTCCAAAGATTTCTTCTTCCATTAAAGGATTATCAAAATCTACATCATTCACAATAGTAGGTGTAATCTTTAAATGTTCTTCATCCACTTCTCCACCAATAAGAATATCCTGATTCTCCAAGAGCTTCTTTAAACGATCAAATTGTTCTTTATTGATGATCTTACATAAGTTTTCACTTTCTAATGGATGTTCACCAAAGAATTTCTTAATATATTCAGAAGCATAATCAATAAAGGCTGCTTTCATACTATCCTTAATTAATATATAATCAGGCGCAATACAAGTTTGACCAGCATTCAAGAACTTACCAAATATAATACGTTTTGCTGCAATCTCCATAGGAATCATATCAGTTAAAATAGCAGGAGACTTACCACCTAATTCTAATGTGACAGGTGTTAATGTTTCTGCCGCCTTCATATAGATTTCTCTACCCGCTTTCTTACCACCAGTAAAGAAAATATAATCAAAAGGTAAATCAACAAGTTCCTTAGAAACCTCTAAACCACCCTCAGCACAATAGGCATGTCCTTTATCAAAACATGTATCAATGAGCTGCGCTACAATAGCGGAAGTATGTGGTGTCTGTTCACTTGGTTTCACTATTGCACAGTTACCTGCTGCAATAGTACCAATAAGTGGTTCTATCGCAAGTAGGAATGGATAGTTCCAAGGTGAAATAATAAGTGTTACACCATAAGGTTCATAAATCGTATAAGAACGAGAAAAGAACTGATGAAGAGGTGTTTTTACCTTTTCCTTCTTTACCCATTTCTTAATATTCTTTAATGTATATGTACAGGCTTCAAGAGTAAGTCCTATTTCTGTCATATAGGATTCTCCTCTAGATTTACCTAAATCTTTCTCTAAAGCATCTTCTATTAAGTCCATATGGTCTTTAATCCATAGCTTAACACGTTTTATTGCATCTATTCTTAAACTTACATCTCTAGTCATTAATGTGTCATAATACGTTTTTTGGTCATTAAAAATCTTTTCTAAATCCATATCTATCACTTCCTTCTTTAGTATTCTAGTACCTTTCACATTCTAATACAACAGACGAATATAATTCACATAATTCAAAAAAATATACTAGATATAATACATGAATTCAATGTGAATAAGATAAGAAATTTATGTGGAAATAAGTTGTCATATAACCAAATCAAGTACAAGGTCTTTTGTTTGTATTGATTTCTTTCAATAAATCTAAATAATTTCATTTTTGAAAGCGACATCTTGTTCATGTAGTATAATGAATGTAGAGGTTCACTTTCAAAACTTTAAAAATATTCAACTTTTGAAAGTGAACCTCTCTATGAAATATTCACTCCTATCTCTTATAATGTGAGGACTTACAACCCTATCATTGACAAGGTTGTAGAAATTTGTTAAAGTTTTAAAGTAAAAGCAATGAACAGAAGAGACTAAAGTGAATGCATAGAGAACTTATGGCTGGTGTAAATAAGTGTGAAGCTTTAGAAAGATGGTCTGGGAGCTGTTATCTCTAATAGGGATAACCGTAACTCGCGTTAAGAGATTGAGTGACACGTAAGTGTAAAAAAGGTGGTACCGCGATAATTTCGTCCTTTATTAAGGACGTTTTTTTATTTTTAGGAGGAAAAATATGAAAGATCCAAAAGATTTCTATTTAACAACCGCAATTACTTATACTTCAGGTAAACCACATATTGGTAATACTTATGAAATCGTATTAAGTGATGCAATCTGCCGTGCTAAGAGACAGCAGGGCTATAATGTACGTTTTCAGACTGGTACAGATGAACACGGACAGAAAATCGAATTAAAGGCTAAAGAAGCTGGAATTGAACCAAAGGAATATGTAGATAAGGTTGCTGCAGAAGTAAAACGTATCTGGGATATGATGGATGTTACTTATGATAAGTTCATTCGTACTACTGATGAATATCATGTAAAACAGGTACAGAAGATTTTTAAGAAGTTACATGACAAAGGTGATATCTATCTAGGTCATTATGAAGGTAAATACTGTACTGCATGTGAATCATTCTTTACAGAATCTCAGTTAGTAGATGGTAAATGTCCTGACTGTGGTGGAGAAGTGCATGATGCTAAAGAAGAAGCATACTTCTTTAAATTATCTAAATATCAGGATCGTTTAATGCAGTATTATAATGATCATCCAGAATTTATTCAGCCAGAATCAAGAAAGAATGAAATGGTCAATAACTTCTTAAAACCAGGTTTACAGGATTTATGTGTATCAAGAACATCATTTACTTGGTCAATCCCTGTAGATTTCGATCCAAAGCATGTTGTATATGTATGGATTGATGCATTAGTTAACTATATTACTGGTTTGGGTTATGATTTAGATGGTCATAGTGATCCATTATTTGATAGATATTGGCCTGCAGATGTACATGTTATTGGTAAGGATATCGTAAGATTCCATACTATCTATTGGCCAATTATCTTAATGGCATTAGATCTACCTTTACCAAAACAGGTATTTGGTCATCCTTGGTTATTAATGGGTGATTCTAAGATGTCTAAACATTTAGGTAACGTTATTTATGCAGATGACTTAGTAGACCTATTTGGTGTAGATGCTGTAAGATACTACTTATTACATGAAATTCCATATGATAACGATGGTTCAATTACTTGGGACTTATTAGTAGAACGTATTAATAGTGATCTTGCTAATATCTTAGGTAACTTAGTAAACAGAACAATCGCTATGTGTAATAAATACTTTGATGGTGTTGTCACTAATACAAATGTATGTGAACCAGTAGATGATGAATTAAAATCAATCGCACTCGCAATGCTAAGAAAGACTATTAAGTTAGAAAATGAATTCAAGCTTGCTAAGGCATTGGATGAAATCTATGTATTATTAAGACGTACTAATAAATATATTGATGATACTATGCCTTGGGCTCTTGCTAAGGATGAAACTAAGAAAGATCGTCTTGCTACAGTACTTTATAACTTAGTAGAAGCTATCAGATTCTCAGCTATCGCATTAGAACCATTTATTCCTGGTACATCTAAGAAGATCTTAGATATGATCAATACAGATGAAAGAGATATGATGAAGTTAGATACTTTTGGTTCATATAAATCAGGTACTAAAGTAACTGATCACCCAGAAGTATTATTCGCAAGATTAGATCCTAAAGAAGTAGCTAAACAGGTAGAAAAGTTAACTCCTGCTAAGCCAGTTGTTCCAGAAAAGAAGGATGAAACACCTGAAATCACTATTGATGATTTTGCTAAGGTAGAATTAGTTGTTGGTGAAGTAAAGAAATGTGAAAAGCATCCTAAAGCAGATCGTCTTCTTGTATCACAGATTGATATTGGTGGAGAAGTAAGACAGATTGTTTCAGGTATCGCAGATAGCTATTCACCAGAAGATATGCCTGGTAAGAAGGTAATTGTTGTAAAGAACTTAAAACCAGCTAAATTAAGAGGTGTAGAATCTCAGGGTATGATTCTTGCAGGTGGCACTAAGAAATCTATTAAAGTATTAGAAACAGATTTACCAGCAGGTACAAAAATCAGCTAACATGAAAAGAGTGAACTTTTTGGTTCACTCTTTTAACATGTCTAATTGTGTAATATAGCTATCAATGATTTTAAATGCGTCTTCTTTACTTAACGATCTTTCTTCTAGTATATATTGATAATAGTCATTAAAGGCCATTACAAGACTTGCTTCATGAAGCTGTATTGTTTTGATAGTGCCACTGGCTGATACAATTTGGAAATAGAGTGTATTCATGTTCATGATTTCCTCCATTTCCCCGCGCCTTCGTTGCGCGGACACAAATATATAACCAAACTCAAATCCACCAAAACT
>NZ_JBEHVX010000004.1:0-64947 GCF_040227455.1 Catenibacterium sp. RTP21428st1_D7_RTP21428_210409
AGGTTATAGTTTAACACGGCAAGTTGATATTGTCCCAATTGGGACAATATCAACTTGGATACATTGAGACATTATCACATTGGAATCAGATGTTGGAAAGTGTCTTCACAAGCTGATATTGACAAACATCATGATTTCATGTAGACTTTTAGTTGCGATGAAAAAGACAAGTAATTCATATGCGCTGGTTTAGAGAACTTATGGCTGGTGAAAATAAGAGCAGTAGTATGAATGAATACACTTTGGAGCTTCTAGATGCAAAGTCTAGACGGTGAGTACACCGTTATCAACAAGAGAGCATGTCTTTGACATGAATAAAGGTGGTAACGCGAGAATTCGTCCTTTGGATGGATTCTCTTTTATATTATAGGAGGAAATTATGACATTTTATGATGAATTAGTGTGGCGTGGCCTCATTAAAGATGTAAGTTCTGAAGACTTAAAAGACAAATTAAATGCAGGAGGAATGACATTCTATATTGGTACTGACCCAACTGGGGATTCATTACATATTGGACATTTCTCATCTTTCTTAATGTCTAAGAGATTAAAGGATGCTGGGCATCATCCAATTCTTTTAGTCGGTGGTGCAACTGGACAGATTGGGGATCCAAAGCCAACAACTGAAAGACCAATGATCACAAAAGAACAGGTACAGCATAACTTTGACTGCTTAAAGAAGCAGGCTGAAGATTTATTCGGTTTTGAAGTAGTTAATAACTTGGATTGGTCTAAGGATTTAAACTTCATTGACTGGTTAAGAGATTATGGTAAATATTTCAATATCAACTACATGTTATCTAAGGATATTATCAAGAGAAGATTAGATGAAGGTATTACTTTCACTGAATTCTCTTATATGATCATGCAGGCAATGGACTTCTATTACTTACATGAAAATAAAGGCTGTAACTTACAGGTTGCTGGCCAGGACCAGTGGGGTAATATCACTGCAGGTATTGAATTAATTAGAAAGAAGACTGGTGATGAAGCATATGGATTCACTATGCCTTTACTTACTAAGAGTGATGGTACTAAGTTTGGTAAATCAGAAGGAAATGCAATCTGGTTAGACAGAGAAAAGACTTCACCATATGAAATGTATCAGTTCTTCATCAACAGTGAAGATAGCAAGGTTATTGATTACTTAAAATACCTCACTTTCTTATCTAAAGAAGAAATTGAAGCATTAGAAGAATCAAATAAGAATGAACCACACTTAAGAAAAGCACATAAAGCCCTTGCGAAAGAAGTTATTACTTTCATTCATGGTGCAGATGCTTATGAAGAAGCTGTCAGCATTTCTGAAAAGTTATTCAGTGGTGATATCAAGAGCATGACTTATGAACAGGTTAAACAGTGCTTCAATGGTGTACCAAGTATTGATGTCACTGAAGATGAACAAATCTTAAATGTATTAGTAAAAGCAGGTGCTGCTTCTAGTAATCGTGAAGCAAGACAGTTCGTAAAAGGTGGAAGTGTTCTTGTAAATGGTGAAAAGGTCACTGATGAAAAGTTTGTTGTATCAAAAGACAATGCGTTTGGTGGTAAGGTGACTGTTATTAGAAGAGGTAAGAAGAAGTACTTCGTTATTAATCATATCTAAGCAGACAATAGTCTGCTTTTTTTAGGAAGGATGTGAGTAGATGGATGGTATTATTTTAATTAATAAACCACAGGGTATGACAAGTCATGATGTCGTTAATCGTGTGAGACGTATTATGCATACTAAAAAAGTAGGACATTGTGGGACTCTTGACCCTATGGCGACTGGTGTTTTAGTTATTGGTATTAATAAAGCCACTAAAGCAATGCAGTTTTTAATGAGTGAAGAAAAAGAATATCGTGCGACCCTTAAACTTGGCAGTGCGACAGATACATATGATGCTGAAGGGAAGGTTTTAGAAACCAAGCCTTTTACAGGTTATGAGAATCTAGAAGAAGTATTATCATCATTTAAAGGAGATTCCATGCAGAAGCCTCCAATGTATTCAGCTATTAAAATTAATGGTAAGAAGCTCTATGAATATGCCAGAGAAGGTATAGAAGTAGAAGTTCCAGAAAGACCAATTACTATTTATAAACTTGATTTAGTCGATGCACATGATGATGAAATAACAATAGATGTTAAGTGCTCTAAAGGAACATATATCCGCTCTTTATGTGTAGATATTGGAAAAGCCTTAGGTTATCCTGCTCATATGACTGCATTAGTAAGAAATCAGTCAGGTCATTTTACAATCGATCAGGCAGTGACACTCGAAGAACTAGAAGAAAACAATGGACCAGTGATATCGTTAGAAGAAGTATTTTCTTTCTATGATTCTATGGTCGTAGATGAAAGAATTGTCATGACTGGTCAGAAAATCAAGAGTGATAAAGATCATAATGTAGCTATTTATTCAAAAGAAGGTAAATTACTTGCGATATATGGACCAGATGGAAAAGGCAATTTGAAGAGCCTAAGGGGGCTTTTCTAATGAAGGTCATAAAAATGGAAGAGGTACATTTAGCAGAACCTCTTTCTCTTGCAATTGGCTTTTTTGATGGATTACATTTAGGTCATATGTCTTTGATTAATGAAGTATTGAAATATAAGGGAGAAACAAAAACAGCTGTTATGAGCTTTGATGTGCATCCTTTATGTGTTTTAAAGGGGGAAAAGAGACAATCAATTATCACTTTAGAAGAAAAAAAAGAACTTCTAGAAGAAATGGGGATTGATTATTTGCTTGTAATTCATTTTACTAAGGAAGTGGCAGCATTAAGTCCACAGGCATTTATTGATGAATACTTAAATAAGCTTCCTTTAAAAAGACTAGTATGTGGTTATGATTTCCATTTTGGAGCTCATAACAGTGGCAGCATAGAAGACTTAAAGAAACAGTCATTTGAACTTATTGTGAAAAACGCTGTTATGTATAATGAAACAGAAAAAGTATCATCTACTCTTATTAAGAAACTGATGGATCAGGGAATGATTGAAGAAGTCAATACTTTACTTGATCGACCTTATAAGGTAAAGGGTACTGTTATTCATGGAAAACAGAGAGGTCGTTTGATTGGTTTTCCTACATTGAATATTGATTATGGCATGAAATACTTGCCTAAAAGAGGGGTATACGGCACAATTGTAGAAATCAATCATCAATATTATATAGGTATGGCAAATATTGGGATGAATCCTACATTCAATGATATCAATCGTCTTTCATTAGAAGTCAACGTCTTTGATTTTGATGAAGATGTGTATGGTAAAGAAGTAGAGGTGACTTTCTATTTATATAAGCGTGAAGAAACTGTTTTTAATGGATTAGAAGGACTAAAAACACAATTAACAGAAGACAGAAAATATTTAAGTCAGGTCATGAAAAAGTATTTGACTTTATATAAAAATAATGTAAAATAGTCATTGCAACAATGTCTAGGATATTTGTACCTCTTACATCTAGCTTGGATATTGCGAAGAATATAATTTAGGAGGAAAACATAATGTTAACTAAAGAAGAAAAAGCTAAGATCATGGCTGAATATGGTCGCGTAGAAAAGGATACTGGTTCTCCAGAAGTTCAGATCGCATTATTAACTGCTGATATCAACAAGTTAAATGGTCACTTCAAACAGCATCCAAAGGATAATCATTCTAACAGAGGTCTTTTAAAGAAGATCGGTAGAAGAAGAGATTTATTAAAGTATCTTAAGAATGAAGATCTTGACAGATATACAACTTTAACTGATAAGTTAGGATTAAGAAGATAAGAAAAAGCCCTATGGGGCTTTTTTTCATGTCTCTGTCAAATAATTGTTTGTGTAATAGTTGATTTATGATATAATTTTGAAGAATATGAGGTGAATTTATGGCAAAACAAATTTTTAGTATGGATTTCTATGGTAAGAAAATCCAGGTTGAAGTCGGTGAAATGGCTAAACAGGCAAACGGCTCTTGTTTAGTAAGATATGATGATACAGTCGTTCTTTCAACAGCATGTGCTGGGAAAGAACCAAAAGATGTAGATTTCTTCCCATTAACAGTAACTTATGAAGAAAAACTATATTCTGTAGGTAAGATTCCAGGTGGATTCTTAAAGCGTGAAGGCCGTCCTAGTGAACATGGTACATTAACTGCAAGAATGATTGACAGACCTATCCGTCCATTATTCGCAGATGGTTTCAGAAACGAAGTACAGGTTGTTAATACTGTACTATCAGTTGATCAGGAAGCTACTCCAGAAATGGCTGCAATGCTTGGCGCATCTATCGCTCTATGTATTTCTGATATTCCATTTAATGGTCCAATTGCAGGTGTAAATGTTGGTTTAATAGATGGTGAATTTACTGTCAACGCAGGACCTGAAGATATGGCTAGAAGTGAAATCAATCTTGAAGTAGCAGGTACAAAGGATGCTATTAACATGGTTGAAGCAGATGCAAAAGAAGTAGATGAAGAAACAATGTTGAATGCATTGATGTTCGGTCATGAAAAGATTAAGGAATTAATCGCTTTCCAGGAACAGATTGTAGAAGCTGTTGGTAAGGAAAAGATTGATGTTCCACTATTCGCATTAGATGAAAATATTGTGTCTAGCGTAGAAGCAATGGCTAAGGAAGAAATGATCAAGGCTATTTCTATTCCTGGCAAGCTTGAAAGATATGCTGCTATTGATGAATTAGATGCTAAGGTTGTAGAATCTTTTGAAGAAAAAGAATATGCAACTGTTGAAGAACATGATAAGACAATTAAACAGGTTAAGATGGTTCTTGGTGATCTTGAAAAAGAAGAAGTAAGACGTTTGATTACTGAAGAAAAGGTAAGACCTGATGGTCGTAAAGTAGATGAAGTACGTCCATTAGATGCACAGGTAGATTTATTGCCACGTGTACATGGTTCAGCTATGTTCACTCGTGGTGAAACTCAGGTATTATCTGCCTGCACACTTGGTGCATTAGGTGAAGTACAGAAGATTGATGGTCTTGGAATGGAAGACCAGAAACGTTTCATGCATCACTATAATTTCCCACCATATTGTGTAGGTGAAACAGGAAGAATGGGTTCTCCAGGTAGAAGAGAAATTGGTCATGGTGCTTTAGGTGAAAGAGCCTTAAGACAGGTTATTCCTTCTGAAACAGAATTCCCATATGCAATCAGAGTTGTTGCTGAAGTATTAGAATCTAACGGTTCTTCTTCACAGGCTTCAATTTGTGCATCAACTATGGCTTTAATGGCTGCAGGTGTTCCAATTAGTAATCCAGTGGCTGGCGTCGCTATGGGTCTAGTTAAAAAAGGCGAAAACTATACAATCTTAACTGATATCCAGGGTATGGAAGACCATCTAGGTGATATGGATTTCAAGGTTGCAGGTACAAAGAACGGTATCTGTGCATTACAGATGGATATCAAGATTGATGGTATCACTAAAGAAATCTTACAGGAAGCATTAGCTCAGGCAAAGGTTGCAAGAGGACAAATCATGGACTGCATGATGTCAGCAATCAGTGAACCTAGAGATCACTTAAGCCCATATGCTCCTAAGGTTGCTATGATAAAGATTGAACCTGAACAGATTAAAGATGTAATCGGTAAGGGCGGAGATATGATCAATAAGATTATTGCTGAAAGTGATAATGTTAAGATCGATATTGATGATGAAGGTAACGTTACTATCTATCATTACTCTCAGGAAGCGATTGACCATGCAATGGGTATGATCAAGGATTTAACTAGAAAAGTTGAAGTAGGCGAAATCTTTGATGGTAAAGCTGTAAGAGTTGAAGAAAAGTATGCATTCATTGAATTATTCCCTGGTACAAATGGTTTCTTACATGTTAAAGATGTTGCTTGGGATAGAACAAATAAAGTCGGCGATGTAATCAAGCTTGGTGATACAGTAAAGGTTAAAGTAACTCAGATTACTGATAAGGGTGTGAATGTTTCTAGAAAAGCATTATTACCAAAACCAATCGTTAAACATGATGCACCTGCTGAGGAAAAGAAATAATGAAAATTATTCTTGCAAGTACTTCTCCTAGACGAAAAGAACTGCTTGAAAGAGAAGGCATTGATTTTATTATCGATGCCTCTTCTATTACTGAATATTTTGATTCTTCTCTAGAAATAGAAGAAAGACTTAAGAAACTCGCATATGATAAAGGTGTTTCTATTCATGAGAAATATCCTGATGATGTTGTAATCAGTGCGGATACAACAATCTATCATAATGGAAAGATTATTGGTAAAGCTCACAGTGCTCATGAAGCAAGAGAAATTCTTGAATCATTAAGTAGTGATACACATAGTGTGTTTACATCAGTGGCTGTATTCTATAAAGATCAGGTTTGTATATTTGTAGATGAAACAAAAGTTACATTTAAGAATATCAATGATATGATTGATGATTATCTTTCTATTGATGAATGGAAGGGTAAAGCTGGCGCTTATGCGATTCAGGGTGTTGCAGGGAAATTCATTGAAGAAGTGCAGGGAGATATTGATAATGTCATTGGGCTCCCAGTAAAGCATGTAATAGAAGTCATTGAAACTTTGACTAAGAAGCCATTATAGGCTTCTTTTTTAGCACCTATATGTAAGCGCTTCATATTTATATTGAAAACGCTAACAGTTTAATTTATAATAGAGAGTAGGATTTACATAAGGAGGAAATATCATGAATTTAAAAGTTAAAAAAATTGCGCTATTATCTGGCGGAGGAGATTGTCCAGGCTTAAATGCGGTAATCAGAACAATCACTAAGATTGCGATTGAAAAATATAATTGGGAAGTTATTGGTTTTGTATATGGTTATCGTGGATTGTATAATAATAATTATGTAGAATTAACTGTAGACAAGGTAGAGGATATATATAAGGAAGGTGGAACTATTCTTTATAGTTCTAATAAGGATAACCTATTCGATTATCTTGTAGATGATGGAAATGGTGGAAAAGTAAGAAAAGACGTCAGTGATGTAGGCGTTGAAAATCTTAAGAAAGATGGTGTTGATGTATTAGTTGTGTTAGGTGGCGATGGTACATTAACAAGTGCTAGAGATTTCAGCAGAAAAGGTGTCAATGTCATTGGTGTACCAAAGACTATGGATAATGACCTTACTTCTACAGATTTAACATATGGTTTCATCAGTGCGATGAGTGTTGGTACTGAATTCATAGATCGTCTTCAGACTACTGCAAAATCACATCATCGTGTCATCTGCTGTGAATTAATGGGTAGAGAAGCTGGATGGATTTCATTATATGCAGGTCTTGCAGGTAATGCAGGTGTTGTATTAATTCCTGAAATTCCATTTACTATTGAAAATATTGCGAAAGCAGTTAAGAAACGTGATGAAGCAGGTCTTCCATATACTGTTATTGCAGTAGCTGAAGGTGCTAAGTATGCGGATGGTACAAAGTCAATCGGTAAGATTGTAGAAGATTCACCAGACCCAATTCGTTATTCTGGACTTGCTGCAAAGGTGGCTGATGATCTAGAAAAAGTCATTCCTAATCATGAAGTACGTTCTGTCAATCCGGGTCATATTATCCGTGGTGGTGATATTGATGCATATGATAGAATTCTATCTATCAGATTTGGTAATAAGGCATGTGCTATGATTGATGAAGGCTTATTTGGAAATGTTGTATCATTAAAGGGTGGCAACATGGAATATACTTCACTTGAAGAAGTAATTGGTGATGCGAAATTTGGTAAGCAGAAGCTTGTTGATCCTAATGGAGATCTTGTTCAGGCTGCTAAGGCTATGGGCGTATCATTTGGTGATGAATAATAAGACAAGGACCTTACATTTAGTAAGGTTTTTTAATTATGTTGACAGATAGTCTAATTTTGATAAAATGAAAACTCAAGGGGGCAAACATGATAGAAGAACTTATTGAAGAAGGCCAGTATCAAGTCGCATTAAGTCGTTTGACAGATATGGATGACGAGATGACTAGATATTATCGTCTTGTATGCTTGAATGCATTAGAAGATTATCAAAGATGTATGCAGGAAGGGGCCGTTGCTAAAATGCAGGCCAATAACACTTATTATGAAGTGACTGCTTTATATTTAAATGCTTTAAAAGAACTTGAAGAATATGAACAGGCAATTAATATTCTTATTGAAGAATTATCTATGCCTTATATCCCTCAGCAGTATGAAAACTTATTCAATGCAGTTTATGATGAAATTATTCTTATGAAGCAGGAAAAGAATTACCAGCTAGAAAACAAGAGTACCATTATGTCTGCACAGGAAATTGGACGTTTACTTGATAGAGATGAAGTGAATGATGATTTAATTTATATGGCACTTGATCAATTACAGCAGTTAAATATCCGTATGATCATGCCTGAAGTAGGAAGATTCTTAGAAAATCCTCATAAGTCATCTTTTGCGAAGACACTTATTATGGAAATTCTGATTGATCAGCAGGTGGATGAAGAATTCACTGTAGTAAAGGGTGATGAAACATATTACTTTAATGGCTCTTATAGTCCTTTGGTATTAGAAAGAGAATGTTATACATTGATTGGTAAATCTCTTTCAAGAGTATTAGAAGATGATAATCCTACGCTTCTCTCACAATGTCTCGATTATCTGGAATATTATCTTTATACTATTTATCCTAAGGATATTATGCCAGAAGACTGTGATCTAGTAGCAGCAACGCTACACTATTACGTTGCAACATTACAGAATATGCCAGTCGATCCATCTGATATAGAAATTGACTACAATTGCGATTTATCAGACGTAGAAAAAGAAATATTAGCACTCAAACAATTAGAGTGTTAAATTGTTGCATTGCATGAATCTTTCATGTATAATAGCAATTGCAAATAGTAAAGGAGATTAAGAAATGAATACAGAAGTTAAAAAACTTGAGAAATCAATGGTTGAAATCAAAGCCGTTTTCGATACAGAAGAATGGGCAGCAGCTCAGGAAAAGGCTTTAAATAAGTTAGCTGGTTCAGTTAAGTTAGATGGTTTCAGAAAGGGACATGCTCCAAAGAATTTAATCAAAGCTAAGATTGGTGCTAAGGCATTAAGAGAACAGGCTGTTGAAGAAATCTTAAGCGAAAACTATGCTAAGATCTTCGTTGACAACAATGTAACTCCAGTTGCTCAGCCAACTGCAAACATTGTTAAGTCTACTGAAACTGAATTAGAAGTAACTTTCACTTGTCCAGTTAAACCTGAATTCGAATTAGGTGAATACAAAGGATTAGAAGTTAAGAAGGCTCAGGTAAGAGTAACTAAGAAAGATGTTGAAGAAAGATTAAATGACTACCAGAAGCAGTTCGCTGAATTAGTAGTTAAAGAAGAAGGAACAGTTGAAGAAGGCGATACAGCTGTTATCGATTATGAAGGTTTCAAAGATGGTGTTGCTTTTGAAGGCGGAAAAGCAGAAAACTATTCACTTGAAATCGGTTCTCACTCATTTATCCCTGGATTTGAAGAAGGTCTAGTTGGTATGGCTGCTGGTGAAGAAAAAGAAATCAACTTAACTTTCCCTAAAGAATATCATGCAGCTGATTTAGCAGGTGCTGAAGTAGTATTCAAGGTTAAGGTTCATGAAATCAAAGCAAAGGTTTTACCTGAAATTGATGATGAATTAGCTAAGGATGTTAATATCGAAGGTGTTGAAACATTAGAACAGTTACAGGAAAAGATCAAAGATCAGATCAGAACTATGAAGAAGGCTGAAGCTGAAAACAAGTTCAATGAAGAAGTAATTAAGGCTGTTGTTGCTAACAATACAATCGATGTACCAGATGCAATGGTTGATAGCGAAGTTATGAACATCATTAACGAAATCAACCAGAACTTATCTCAGCAGGGATTAAACATTGAATTATACACTCAGATGACTGGTAAGACAATGGATGATATCAAAGCTGATGTAAGAGATCAGGCTGAAGAAAGAGTTAAGTTAAACTTAATCCTTGATGAAATCGTTAAGGCAGAAAACATTGAAGTGACTGATGCAGAAATGGAAGATGAAATGAAAGAAATCGCTACATACTACAACATGCCACTTGAAGAAGTTAAGAAGGTTCTTGGTGGTCAGGAATATGTAGTAAAGAGTGATTTAACTCACAGAAAGGCTCTTCAGTTAATTAAAGATAATGTGAAATAAGACGCCTACGCGTCTTATTTTTTCTAAGAAAGGAGAAATAGATTATGGAAAATTTAAATGTAACAGTTGATCTTCCTGTTATTTGTACGCGTGGTATGCTTGTATTTCCAGGACATGAATTGTCTTTGGACGTAGGACGTACATTTTCCTTAAATGCAATGGATTTAGCTGTAAGTCAGCATGATTCTAATATTGTATTAGTCTCACAGATCCATCCTTTAGAAGAAGAAATCAATTTTGACATGGTATATCACCATGCCACACTTTGTAAGATTACAAAACGTATTAAGAAAGATAACCATGGAACAATCAAACTTACTGTAGTAGGTGAAAAGCGTGTTGAATTAGAATCACTTTATACTGAAGGTGAATGCTATTATGCAAAGGTGCGCTATTTAGAAGATATTCATGGTGATCCTAATGAAGAAACTGCGCTAGTACGTAAGTTGACTGAACAGATGCAGTCAATGAATGGTGCGAGTCAGTTATTACCTAGAGAATTAATTTCAAATATTACTCATGGTTTATCAGCAAGTGAACTTGCTGATACTATTGGTCATTATATTAATTCTGATTTAGTGGAAAGAGAAAAGATTTTAGCTGAACCAGATATTAATAAACGTCTTTTGTTAGTTCTTGCATCTATGCAGAAGGAAAAGGCTATTAATGAAATTGAAAATTCTATAAATAATCGTGTTAAGAAGAGTATTGATGAAAACCAGAAAGAATTCTATTTACGAGAAAAGCTTAAGGCAATTAAAGAAGAATTAGGTGATGCACCTAATGGTGAGGATGAAGTTGAAAGATTCCGTTCTATGATTAAGGATAATCCTTATCCACAGAATGTAAAAGACAAGTTAACTGAAGAGTTAGCACGATATGAAATGATGCCTTCTACTTCACCAGAAGCCAATGTCGTACGTACTTATCTTGACTGGATGACTAAGCTTCCTTGGTTTGAAATGACTGAAGATAATCAGGATATTACTAAGGTAGAAGAAATTCTTGATGAAGACCATTTTGGTTTAAAGAAACCTAAAGAAAGAATTGTAGAACAGCTTGCTGTTAAACAGATGACTCAGTCTTTAAAGGCACCTATTATCTGTTTAGTAGGTCCACCAGGTGTTGGTAAGACTTCTATTTCTAAGTCTATTGCACGTGCTTTAGATCGTAAGTTTGTTAAAATTTCTCTAGGTGGTGTGACTGATGAATCAGAAATCAGAGGTCATCGTAGAACATATTTAGGTTCTATGCCAGGTCGTATCATTCAGGGTATGAAAAAAGCAGGTGTTATGAATCCTGTCTTCTTATTAGATGAAATTGATAAGATGGCAAGTGATTATAAGGGTGATCCTACAAGTGCTATGCTTGAAGTATTAGATCCTGAACAGAATTCTATGTTCTCAGATAACTATATTGAAGAACCATATGATTTATCACAGGTTTTATTTATCGCAACAGCAAATGATCTAGGTGGTATTCCTGAACCATTACGTGATAGATTAGAAATCATTGAACTATCTTCATATACAGAACAAGAAAAATTAATGATTGCGAAAGATCATTTAATTAAGAAAGAACTTAAGAATCATGGTTTGACTGATGAACAGTTAACTATTACTGATGATGCGTTAATGTATATTATTAGACACTATACACGTGAAGCAGGTGTACGTCAGTTAGAAAGATTGATTGCAGCAATCTGTAGAAAATCAGTATTGAAGATTCTTAAGAAAACAACTGATCATGTTGCTGTGGAAGTAAACGACTTAGAAGAATTATTAGGTAAAGCACCTTTTGACCATACAAAGAAACAGCCTAAACCTCAGGTGGGTGTAGTCACTGGTTTAGCATGGACTCAGTTTGGTGGAGATATTCTTCCGATTGAAGTCAACCACTTTAAAGGTAGTGGTAAATTCATCGTCACTGGTCAGCTTGGTGATGTCATGAAAGAATCTGCTTCAATTGCGTTAGACTATCTTAAGGCACATGCTGATAAGTATAGCTTAAAGGATATTGATTTTGATAAGCAGGATATTCATATTCATGTACCTGAAGGTGCAGTAAAGAAGGACGGTCCTAGTGCTGGTGTCACTTTAACAACTGCTATCTATTCAGCTTTCACACAAAAGCCTGTACGTGATGATGTCGCAATGACAGGTGAAGTGACATTAACAGGTAATGTATTACCAATTGGTGGCTTAAAAGAAAAGTCTATTTCTGCACATCGTTCTGGTATTCATACAATCATTATTCCTAAGGATAATGCGAAAGATATTGATGATATTCCAGAATCTGTAAGAAACGATTTAACTATCATCACAGCAGATCATATTGATACTGTTTTAGAAAATGCGTTGGAAAAGTAATATGTATACAATTAAAAAAGCCGAATTCATGTTATGTGCAGCCTGGCCTAGTCAGTGGCCAGATGAATCATTACCTGAAGTAGTGATGGCTGGACGCTCAAATGTAGGTAAATCAAGCTTTATCAATACAGTAACCAATGTGCAGGGACTTGCAAAGGTTAGTTCAACTCCTGGTAAAACACGTACTCTTAATTTCTTTAATATCAATGATGAAGTAAGACTTGTTGATGTACCAGGATATGGCTATGCAAAGGTACCAAAGAAGATGTTAGAGCAGTTCTCAGAAATGATTGACAATTACTTACGTAATAGAAAGAATCTAAAAGCGATGATTCTTATTGTGGATTATCGTCATAAACCTAAAGATGATGATGTGACAATGTATGATTACGCCAAGCATTTTGGTATTCCTGTTATTGTTGTCGCAACTAAAGAAGATAAGCTAAAACGTAATGAACTTGTTAAAAATGAGAAGCTGATTAAAGAAACATTGGATTTCGATCCAAGTGACCACTTTGTCCGTTTTTCTAGCTTAAAGAAAAAAGGTGTCAGAGAAGTCTGGGATTGTATCTTAGAATTATGCGAAGAGAGATCATAACATCTCTCTTTTTTTCTTTCTTCACAAACGTCTTATTTTAGTATATAATGTGTCGCAAGAAGGGAGTTTTTGGATGATTAAGATTTTATTATGCTGTGCATCAGGGATGAGTACAAGCTTACTTGTAGAAAAGATGAAAAGAGCAGCGACTAAACAGAATGTCGAAGCTGAAATTTGGGCAGTGAATGCTGAAAATACTGATTTAAAGGATGTAGAAGCTGATATTATTTTCCTTGGACCACAGGTTCGTTATGCAAAGGAAGAAATTCAGAAAACTGTTGGTTCTATTCCAGTATATATGATTGGTATGAAGGACTATGGTATGATGAATGGTGATTCAGTTCTTGCTCAGGCTTTAGAATATCTAGGTAAATAAGTTCATTGACTTATAGTAAAGCCTTTGGTAGAATAATAACAAGCGTTGAAGAGGAGGAGTACAGTTATTCTTCTTAAAGAGACCTCTTGGCTGGTGTGAAAGAGGAGAGTGAAGACTGGAAGGTAGCCTTGGAGCATATTTGGTGAATGAAGTAGTCAGATACGTAATACTGCGTTAAAGTAAAGAGACATACAGAGTATGTGAAATAAGGTGGTACCACGATGCAGTCGTCCTTATGCACATGCTCTTTTTTATTTAAGGAGGAATTATGGAATACAGAACACCGATATTGGTTGCTTTTACTCTATTTATAATCACATTATGTTATTTCTATTATAAGAAAACAAAAGCAATCAAAGACAAACAGATGGAAGAAACGTTACGATTTGCGGATTTCAAAGATGAAAACAAGCATTTTACATCAGAAAAATTTGATGCATGCAGTGATAAGGATTTAGTCAATTTAATTGTTGCACTTATTGGTGATTTAGAAGATGAAGATGAAAACTTCCTAGATAAATTAAATATGGAAGAAAGAACTGTCTATGGTATCAGTCAGTTAAATGAATGTGTGAGTACTACTAAAACAATTAGATCTTTCTTTGAAACACCTGCTTATTCAGTATATGCGGATGAATTAGAAACTTATTTCAATAATGTGCGTGAACCGCAGATTGCAGAATTAGTAAAGAGTGCAAGAAGATTGAATGAAATCATGGAAAATGGTGAAGAAGATGAAGATATGGGTGATTATTCTTCTTATAATTTCTCAGACTTCACACATGAATATATTACTATGATTGCAGGTACTGATTTTATGCCAAAGTTAACTAAGTATATTAGAGAACATAAAGAATCATTTATTGAGGGGGACGAAACAAATGAAGAAAGAGTTGCCGACTAAATATGACCATTTAGCTGTAGAAAAAGGTAAATATCAGCAGTGGTTAGATAAGGAATACTTTAAAGCAGGTGATTTAACAAAGAAGCCTTATAGTATTGTTATTCCACCACCAAATGTAACTGGTAAATTACATTTAGGACATGCATGGGATACTACTATGCAGGATATGATTATCCGTTATAAGAGAATGCAGGGTTATGATGCATTATGGTTACCAGGTATGGACCATGCTGGACTTGCAACTCAGGCTAAGGTAGAAGCTAGACTTAGAGAACAGGGTATTTCTCGTTATGATTTAGGTAGAGAAAAGCTTGTTGATAAGATCTGGGAATGGAAAGAAGAATATGCAGATATCATTCGTGCACAGTGGGCTAAATTAGGTTTATCACTTGATTATTCAAAGGAAAGATTTACTTTTGATGAAGGTTTATCAGATGCTGTTAGGGAAGTCTTTGTTAGATTATATGAAAAGGGATTAATCTACCAGGGTGAAAAGATCATTAACTGGGATCCAGTACAAAGAACTGCATTATCAAATATAGAAGTATATCATGAAGATATTGAAGGTCATATGTACTACTTCAATTATCATATTGTTGGTTCTGATGATATTTTAGTCATTGCCACTACACGTCCAGAAACAATGTTTGCTGACCAGGCAATTTTCGTACATCCTGATGATGAAAGATATAAGAAATATGTTGGTATGAAGGCAATCAACCCTGCCAACGGTGATGAATTACCAATTATGGCTGATAGCTATATTGATCTTGATTTTGGTACTGCTGTTATGAAATGTACACCAGCACATGACCCAAATGACTTCCAGCTAGCAAAGAAGTACAATCTACCAATGCCTAAGTGTATGAATGAAGATGGTACTATGAATGATTTGGCTGGTAAATATAAAGGAATGGATCGTTTTGAATGCCGTGAAGCTTTATTAAAGGATTTTGAAGAAGCAGGTGTTGTAGATCATATTGAAACTATTGTCCATTCAGTAGGTCACTCAGAACGTTCTCATGCAATTGTAGAACCTTATTTATCTAAGCAGTGGTTTGTAAAGATGAAGCCATTAGCTGAAAATGCATTAAAGAATCAGGAAACTGATGATAGAGTAGATTTCGTTCCAGAAAGATTTGAAAAGACATTCTCTAACTGGATGAACAGCATTGAAGACTGGTGTATTTCACGTCAGGTATGGTGGGGACATCGTATTCCTGCATGGTACAACAATGAAACAGGTGAATTATATGTAGGTAGAGAAGCACCTAAAGACGTAGAAAACTGGACTCAGGATGAAGATGTTCTTGATACATGGTTCTCAAGTGCTTTATGGCCATTCTCAACTATGGGCTGGCCTAATACAGAAGATCCAATGTTTAAGAGATATTTTCCAACTGATACATTAGTTACTGGTTATGATATTATCTTCTTCTGGGTAAGCCGTATGATGTTCCAGTCAATCGAATTTACTGGTAGAAGACCATTCAAGAATGTTTTAATTCATGGTTTAATCAGAGATGAACAGGGTCGTAAGATGTCGAAATCATTAGGTAATGGTGTTGACCCAATGGATGTTATTGATGAATATGGAGCTGACTCATTAAGATGGTTCTTATTAAATAACTCTTCACCAGGAGCTGATATGCGTTATGTACCAGCTAAATTAAAATCTACTTGGAACTTCATTAACAAGATCTGGAACAGTGCACGTTATGTATTAATGAACATTGATGAAGATCAAAAATTAGAAGAATTAGATTATGCAACACTTAACTTAGCTGATAAGTGGATCTTGAATAGATTAAATGAAGTAATCAGAAGTGTTGATGAAAATATGGATAAGTTTGAATTTATCAATGTAGGAACTGAATTATATCGTTTCATCTGGGATGATTTCTGTTCTTGGTATATCGAATTATCTAAACTTCATTTAACAGGTGATGATGAAGTTGCTAAGAAATCTGCATTAAACACACTTGTTTATGTATTAAATACTATTGTTAGATTATTACATCCAATCATGCCATTCGTTACTGAAGAAATCTATCAGGCTATTCCACATAATGAAGAATCTATCGTTATTTCTAAATGGCCAGAAGTAAATCCAGAATATGATAATGACACAATCAATGATCAGTTTACTTATTTAATTGATATTATCAAGGGTGTAAGAGAAATTAGACATACTTATGTTATCAAGAATAGTATTGAGGTTGATTATACAATCACTACTAAACAGGATGATCTTGAAACATTATTAAAGGAAATTGCCCCTTATGTCAGCAAACTAGTTAACGCAACTTGTGTAGGATATAATGTTCCAACAAGTAAGAATAATGCGACTGAAGTTATCAAGGGTGGTAATACACTTAATATTGATTTAGGTCAGTATATTGATATGGAAGCTGAAAAGGTAAAGGTTGAAAAAGAAATCAAGAAGCTTGAAGGTGAAATCAAGCGTGGTGAAGGTATGTTATCTAACCCTAATTTCACATCTAAAGCGCCAGCTGCTAAAGTAGAAGCAGAAAAAGCTAAATTAGAAGATTATCGTTCTAAATATGCTGCAGCAAAAGAAAAACTTGCTAAGATGAACTAATCAAAAATCCCCATTTTGGGGATTTTTTTTAAGTAATTTCATTTCTTTAGACGTATAGATATAGTAGAGGGGGCAGAAAGGAGTAAAGATGTACGAGCTATCTACGAAAAGACAACAGCAGATTAATGGTGGAAGTGTTATGTATCGTATTATATATGCACTTCTAGGTATTGCTGGCATGAAATTGTTGAGAGCATCTTTGAGTCATCTAAGAGGTGGAAGAGTAATAAGGATGAAATAGTTCATTTGTCTCATTTACAAAATTTTAGAAAGGAGTAAATATGTACGAATTATCCGTTAGTAGCCAGGAACAAATCTGTGGTGGTAGTGCATTGACATATATTATTTATGCATTACTAGGAGTTGCTGGATTAAAACTACTTAGATCTGCTAAGGGTCGTCTCAGATTAGGTCGTCTTATCACATTAGAATGGGGAAAATAAGAAGAGAAGGGTGCGATTCGCACCCTTATTTATAAGGAAGTGAAGGAAAATGGAAACAGTTGATAGAGAAGTAAGAATTGAGATAGATATAGTTGAATGTATATTTACGATAAATGGATTAAGCATACAAAGAGTGGATGTATTAGAAAACATTGAGAAATTAGAGAAATAATTACTGAGACAAAAGAGACGATTATCAAGAAAAGAACAAAATTCAAATAATAGTAAAGCAGTTTTAGAGAAGATAAAGAAAATAGAGAATAAATTGGATAATGTCTATAATGATTATATGAATAAATGCATTAGTGTAGTGATAAAAAGTAATCCGAGTTGTGTCGTGATTGTTGAGAATAATCAAAAGTTTTTACAAAAATATTATGAGTTTGTAATAAGAATGAAAGTAAGATGTAAAATGCATGGAATTGAATTCAAGGTGTTAAATACATATGCTTAAAAGGCAAATATGAGGTGGTATTTATGATCAAGGGACTTGAACAATCTTCTCAACCAAGAGAAAAAGCACTCTTAAATGGTATAGAATCATTGACGGATGAAGAACTACTTGCATTATTATTAAGAACTGGTAATAAGGAGCAGTCAGTTTTAGATTTATCTTCTACAATATTAAGAGAAATACAGGGAATGAGTGGATTTCATTCTATTACTTTTGCAAAGCTATTATCTTTTAAGGGAATCAATAAAGCCAAAGCGATCGGGATTATGGCTGCTTTAGAATTTTCTAAAAGAATTAATATGCATACAGATATGAATGAGATATATGATAACCCAGCTAAAGTTTTCTATCATTTAGAAAACAAGATGTCCCATTTATCGCAGGAACATTTCTTGATTATGATTTTAGATAATCATAATCGTTTGATTGCGGAAAAGACATTATTTGTGGGAAGTGTCAATATGTCTATTGTTTCTGCAAGAGAAATATTTAGAGAAGCACTTGCTTTTAATGGGGTTAGTATCATTTGTGTACATAATCACCCTTCAGGTGATGCACATCCTTCTAGTGAAGATATTAATATGACACAAAAGCTTATAGAACTTGGAAAAATGATGAATGTAGATATAGTGGACCATATCATTATTGGAAGAAATCAATATTATAGTTTTAAAGCAGAGAGGGTCTATTCTTCAATCTGATAACTGTTTTTCCTTATGATTGCATTTTTCAAAAAGAGATATTATAATGTATTCACCGAGGTGATGTCATTGTATAAAAAGAAGAAAAACAAGCATACAAGAAGAATGATCGTAATCACTGTTGTATTGATTGTGACATCTGTCTATGCTCTTGTATCAGGTATTACTGAACTGCCATTTTCAAGCGTATTTCAGGATACAATCGCAAATGCTGAATATTATGTTATCAAGGCACCAGTGAATTACGTAAAAAATGTATTTACTGAATATCATGATCTTAAGCTTGTTTATCGTGAGAATAAGAAATTGAAGCGTTCACTTGATAACTATGCGAGTGAGCTTGCAATGAATGAAGTATTATCAAATGAATTGTCGGAAATGAAGAAAATTACAAACATTGAATCTTTACCTACTGACTATAAAGTTAAATATACAACTATTATTGAAAGAGATGCTGAATCTTGGAGTAATCAGGTGAAGATTAATATGGGAAGTAATTCTCAGATTCAAAAAGGTATGTCTGTTATTACTTCTAAAGGAATGATTGGGACTGTTACTAAAGTAGGTACTATTTCTTCTACTGTGACATTACTTTGTTCAGAAAATAATAGTGTTCAGCTTCCTGTTATGATTGTAGATGGAGAAAATACATATTACGGTTTGGTCAACAGCTACAATGTAAAGGCGGGCACTTATAAGGTTTCTCTCTTATCTACAGTGGACAAGATTCAAAAAGGTTTAAATGTAACTACAAGTGGTTTAGGAGGAAAAGGAAAGTCTCCTAAAGGAATACTAGTAGGTAAGGTTGTAGGATTTAATGAAGGTACGGATGCATCAGGTAAATATGTTACTGTTAAACCTTCAGTTAATTTTGATTCATTGAACTATGTAGCAGTTGTACAGAGGGTAAACTAATATGAAGAATAATCAGATTTTGAAGAATTTCCTGATTATGTTTGTCTGTTTTTTGATTGATAGTGTCATCAATTTCTTTATTCCTACTAATATCAATCGTTCAGGTCTTACATTTGTTCCATGTATTGGATTACTTATGTTTTCTTTATTAACTATCACAGTTCATGACAAATCCGAAAGATTTTTCTTTAGTGCAGCATGTGGTCTATATTATACTGTTTGTTATTCTAATTCCTTAATGGTCTATATTCTGATCTATTGTGCTATTACATTTGTGAGAACATACATTTATAGAAACGATAACATGACTTGCTTAGAATTCATTGTTTATGCGATTCTCATTGTTACGTTTAAGGAATTCGTTGTTTACTGGCTGATGCTTATTTCACGTTTTACTTATATTGGAGTTATTCAATTTATTACAATGAGATATCTTCCAACATTAGTGATGAATGTAGCATTTGCGCCAATCGTATATCTAGTCTATAAACAATTTGATATTTATATTGAACCAAATGATTTTGATATGAAAGATATTTAAGAGAAGGAGAGATTTTCTTCTCTTTTTTTATTGTATTTTATTTAATTTTATGTTATTATGTCATGGTGTTTGAAATACACACACTATGGATTCATAGTTCGAGTGCCTTATTGGTGGGCTATGTTAGAAATAGTGGAGGAAAAAACAAAAAGGAGGAAATTACACATGTCAGTAATTTCAATGAAAAAATTATTAGAAGTTGGTGTTCACTTCGGACATCAGACAAAGAGATGGAATCCAAAAATGGCTCCATACATCTTTACATCAAGAAATGGAATCTATATCATTGACTTAAAGAAGTCTTCAGACAAATTAGATGAAGCTTATCAGGCAATGAAAGAAATCGCTGAAAAGGGCGGTAAGGTTTTATTTGTTGGTACTAAGAAACAGGCTCAGGAAGCTGTTCAGACAGAAGCTGAAAGATCTGGTTCTTATTTCGTAAACTCTAGATGGTTAGGTGGAACTTTAACAAACTTCAAGACTATCCAGAAGAGAATCAAGAGACTTATCGAACTTGAAAAGATGGAAGAAGACGGAAGCTTAGAACAGTACACTAAGAAGGAAGCAGTTCTTCTTATGAAGGAAAAGGCTAAGTTAGAAAGAAACCTTGGCGGTATCAAAGAAATGAAGAAGTTACCAAATGCTTTATTCGTAGTTGATCCAAAGGTTGAACACAATGCTGTTGCTGAAGCTAAGATCTTAGGTATCCCAGTATTCGGTATCGTTGATACTAACTGTGATCCTGATGAAGTAGATTACGTAATCCCTGCAAACGATGATGCAATCAGAGCTGTTAAGTTAATCGTTGCTGCTATGGCTGATGCTATCTGCGAAGCTAAGGGTGAACCTACTACTGTAGCATTCGTTAAAGACGAAGAAGAAAAAGAAGTTACAATGAACGATGCTGTTGCAAGCGTTGAAGAAAATAAAAACAACAGAGGACCAAGATATAAGAACGGTCCTAGAAGAAATAAAGCTCCAAGAACTGACAAGACTGAAGCATAATCAAAAGGAGAAAGCATTATGCTTTCTCCTTTTTAATAAAATTTACGGAGGAAAAACAAATGGCAATTAGTGCAAAATTAGTAAAAGAATTACGTGAAAAAACTGGTGCAGGTATGATGGACTGTAAAAAGGCTTTAGATGCAACTAACGGTAACATCGAAGAAGCTTTTGACTGGTTAAGAGAAAAAGGTATCGCAAAGGCAGCTAAGAAGGCTGACAGAATTGCAGCTGAAGGTTTATCTGCATTTGTAATTGATGGTGATAAAGCAGCTTTAGTAGAAGTTAACTCTGAAACTGACTTCGTTGCTAAGAACGCTGAATTCCAGGAATTAGTAGCAAATGTTGCAAAGACTATTGTTGCTAACAACCCAGCTGATGTTGAAGCAGCTTTAAAGATTGAAGTAGAAGGTAAAGATCTTGCTACTGTAATCGCTGAAAAATCAGGTAAGATTGGTGAAAAATTATCTTTAAGAAGATTTGCTGTTATGACTAAGGCTGAAAATGAAGTATTTGGTGCTTACTCTCATATGGGTGGTAAGATCACTGCTTTAGTTAAAATCGCTGATTGTGATGAAGAAAAGGCTAGAGATGTTGCTATGCACGTAGCTGCAAGTGCTCCTCAGTTTATCGATAGATCTGCAATCCCTGCTGAACATATCGCTAAGGAAACTGAAGTATTAAAGAAACAGGCTTTAGAAGAAAATGCTAAGTCAGCTAAACCAAAACCAGAAAATATCGTAGAAAAGATGATTGCTGGACGTTTAAACAAAGAATTAAAGGCTATCTGCTTAGTTGACCAGGAATTCGTTAAGAACCCTGATTTAACAGTTGCACAGTTCTTAGGTAACGGTAAAGTAGTTGAAATGGCTAGATTCATGGTTGGTGAAGGTATGGAACATAAAGAAGAAGACTTCGCTGCTGAAGTAGCTGCTCAGATGGCTGCTGCTAAAAAATAATTATGATTCTTAGAAGAAGTACGAATAGTACTTCTTTTTTTACTATTTTCTTATAATAATAAATCCGTTGCACAATAATCAATTACGTGTTATTATCTGAATTGTATTTTTTGTATACAAATGAGGAGGAAATATGAGTAAAGATCAAACTAGTATGTCAGAAGAACTTTTCAAATTAGACGGAAAGCCTTCTACATCACAAGCTTTACCTTTAGCACTTCAGCACGTTGTGGCCATGGTTGTCGGATGTGTTGCACCTGCTATTATTATTTCAGGAGTTGCAGGACTTTCAGCGAGTGATTCAGTTATTCTGATTCAGGCTGCACTTACAATGTCTGCTATCTCTACATTATTTCAGGTTTTTCCGTTATTAAGAGAGAAAAAACTTGCAATTGGGGCAGGATTACCTGTTATCATGGGTATTAGTTTTGCCTATTTACCTACTATGCAGGCAATTGCTGGTGAATTTGATATTGCAACCATTTTAGGCGCACAGATTGCTGGTGGTATTGTTGCTGTTATTGTAGGACTATTTGTAAAGAAGATTAGAAAATTCTTTCCACCACTTATTACTGGTACAGTAGTATTCTCAATTGGTTTATCATTGTATCCTACAGCTATTAATTATATGGCTGGTGGTGCAGCTTCTAAGAGTTATGGTTCTTGGCAGAATTGGCTTATTGCTTTTATTACATTAGCTGTTGTTACTTTCTTGAATCATTATGGTAAAGGAATTTTTAAATTAGCTTCTATTTTAATTGGTATTATTGTTGGTTATATTATTGCTCTCTGCTTTGGTATGATCAATTTCTCAGCTGTCGCAAATGCATCATGGTTTGCTTTACCACAATTCATGCATTTTGGTGTGAAGTTTAATCCAGCAGCATGTGTGGCAATTGCGGTATTATTCGCAATAAACTCTATTCAGGCAATTGGTGATTTCTCTGCCACTACTACAGGTGGTATGGATCGTATGCCTACTGATGAAGAATTAAATGGTGGTATTGTTGCTTATGGTTTAACTAATATCTTTTGTGCATTCTTTGGTGGTTTACCAACTGCAACTTATAGTCAGAATGTTGGTATTGTTGGATCAACAAAAGTTGTATCTAAAAAGGTATTTGGAATTGCAGCTAGTATTATTTTAGTTGCAGGGCTTATTCCTAAGTTTTCATCACTTTTAACTACCATTCCTTATTGCGTTCTTGGAGGTGCCACTGTTTCTGTATTTGCATCTATTGCGATGACTGGTATTAAATTAATTGCATCTCATCCAATGGATTTCAGAAATACTACAGTTGTTGGTTTAGCTGTTGCACTTGGTATGGGTGTTACTCAGGCGAATGCAGCACTTGCATCATTCCCATCTTGGGTGACAACTATCTTTGGTAAGTCTCCAGTAGTCCTTGCTACTATTACAGCTATTGTTTTAAACTTAATCTTACCAAAAAATACGAATTCATAGTATAATGCTTCCTGATTATTTAATCAGGAAGTTTTTGTTTGAGGAGTAAGTTTTGTGGCATCAGTTCGTTGTTGACTAAAAACTTAATTCTATTTATAATTAATTTGTAGATTTTACAGAAGGAGATCCATATGAATTATAAAAGAGTTTTATTAAAAATAAGTGGTGAAGCTTTGGCTGGTGATCAGGGCTTTGGTATTAATCCTATTGTAGTTAAAGACATTGCACAGCAGATCAAAGATGCAAAAGATCTAGGTGTTGAAATTGCGATTGTTTGTGGTGGCGGTAATATCTGGAGAGGTAAGACTGGTGCCGATATGGGTATGGAAAGAGCAAGTGCAGATTACATGGGTATGCTTGCAACTGTTATGAACGGTCTTGCTTTACAGAATGCTTTAGAGTCAATTGGTCTTGAAACACGTGTTATGACTGCTATTGATATGAAAGAAGTAGCTGAACCATATATCAGAAGAAGAGCTGTACGTCATCTTGAAAAAGGTCGTATTGTTATTTTCTCAGCTGGAACAGGTAGTCCATACTTTACTACAGACACAACTGCTGCATTAAGAGCTGCTGAAATTCATGCAGATGTTATCTTGATGGCTAAGAATGGTGTTGATGGTGTTTATTCAGCTGATCCTAAGTTAGATCCAAATGCTGTTAAGTTTGATAAGTTAACTTACTTAGATGTTCTTAATAAAGATTTAAAGATCATGGATCAGACAGCTATTACATTATGTAAAGACAACAACATTGATTTAAGTGTATTTAATATGCAGAAAGAAGGAAATATTGCGTTAGCATGTAAACAGGAAGTGGCTGGCACAATTATTTCAAAGGGAGAATAATAATGGTAGAATTAGTACTTGAAGAAGCAAAAGAAAAGATGGAGAAATCAATTGACGCTTTCTCTAATGAATTAGTTAATATTAGAACTGGACGTGCTAATCCAAGCATGCTTGATAGAGTTATGGTTGAATATTATGGTTCACCAACTCCACTTAATCAGGTTGCTGGTATTTCAGTTGTAGAAGGTCGTCAGTTAGTGATTAAGCCTTATGATAAGAATTCTATGAAGGATATTGAACATGGTATTTACCAGGCCGATTTAGGTTTAACTCCACAGAATGATGGAACAGTCATCCGTATTGTGATTCCACCTCTAACTGAAGAAAGAAGAAAAGAAATGGTTAAGCAGGTAAATAAGCTTGCTGAAGAAGCTAAGGTTGCTTTAAGAAATATCAGAAGAAATGCAAATGCTGATGTTGAAAAGACTGGCGAAACTGAAGATGAAGTAAAAGCAGGTAAGGAAGATGTTCAGGATTTAACAAATGAATTTGTTAAGAAAATTGAACAGATTGCTAAAGAAAAAGAAAAGGATTTAATGACAGTTTAATGTCATTTTTGGGAGGATTATGAAATCCTCCTTTTTTTGTCTGTTTGAAAATGGAGTGCACTATGTTATAATACGGTTTATGAGGTGATTATTATGCTTTTTAAAAGAAAAGAAAAATATACATTAGATATGAATCGAATTCCAGCTCATATCGCATTTATCATGGATGGAAATGGAAGATGGGCTAAGAAAAGAAAAATGCCTAGAACATATGGTCATCATGAAGGAACTAAAACAATAAGAAATCTTGCTTTAGAAGCCAACAACTTAGGTGTAAAAGCAATGACTGTCTATGCATTCTCTACTGAAAACTTTAAAAGAGAACAGAGTGAAGTAGAATATATCTTTAAGTTACCTAAAGAGTTCTTCTCTTTATATTTTCAGGAACTAATGGATAATAATGTACGTATTATGACAATTGGTCATCTAGAACTCGCACCACAGGAAACTCAAGACATTATTAATGATGCTATTACTAAAACTAAAGATAATACTGGATTAAAGCTTGTCTTTGCATTTATTTATGGTGGACGTGATGAAATCGTTGAAGCTACTAAAGCGATTTGTGAAGAATATAAAGAAGGTAAGATTGACTTAGATAATATTACAGAAGATTATTTTCAATCTCATTTAATGACTAAAGAATTACCGCCTGTTGATTTAATGATTCGCTCAAGTGGTGAATGTCGTTTATCTAACTTCTTATTATGGCAGTTAAGTTATGCTGAATTTATTTTTGATGAAGCATATTGGCCAGATTTTAATGCGGAAAAATTACATGAATGCATCTGGAAATATCAGAATAGAGATCGTCGTTATGGAGGAGTGAAGAAATGAAGCAAAGGGTCATAACAGCGATTGTATTAGTAGTTTTATTTTTACCGTGTGTTATTGTAAGTGGTATTCCTTTTAAAATCCTTATAGCTTTTATTGGGGCTATGGCTACATATGAATTACTATCTATTACAAAAGAACCTAAGCCACATTTTTATTTATATGGAGTACTAGGTGTTTATATTCTAGGTTCATTATTCTTTTCAAAAGGATTACTTGTATCTAATATGTTTATTGTAATTTACATGGTTATATTATTAACTTGTGGAATCTTTGATGCAGGTATGCCTTTCTTGAGAATTTCATATTACTTTACAAGTGCGACTTTAGTAGCTCTTGGTCTTCATGCTATTTATTATTTTAGAACAGCCTTAGATATCAGATATGTTATCTTCTTAGCACTTGCGACTTTAGGCGCTGATACATTTGCTTATTTTGTGGGACGTGCAATTGGTAAACATAAACTTAATCCTCGTCTTTCACCTAAGAAGACAATTGAAGGCTCTATTGGTGGTATAGTATGTGGTGGCTTATTAGGTTTAGCTTATGCTTATTGTGTTCAGATTCCTTATTCACTTCCTTATCTTGCCTTAATGAGCTTTCTACTTGCAACAACAGGTCAGATTGGTGATTTGACATTTAGCTCTATTAAGAGAACTTTTGAAGTAAAGGACTATTCTCAGATTTTCCCTGGTCATGGTGGTGTGTTGGATCGTTTTGATTCTATCATCTTTAATTCTATGATTTTAGGATTCTTACTTACATTACTCTAATGAAGGAGGCAATCTATGAAAAAAATTACAGTACTTGGTGTGACTGGTTCTATTGGAACGCAGACAATTGATGTTGTGACTGGACATCCTGATGAATTTGAAATTGTTGCAATGTCAGCAGGACACAATATCAAGAAATTAGAAGAAATTATGAATCAGCTTCCTGTTCCACATATTTGTGTACTAGAACAGAAAGATTATGATTATTTAAGTGAAAAATATCCAGATCGTCATTTTTATCTTGGACAGGAAGGACTTATTCAAATTAGTACTCTTGAAGAGACAGAAATAGTTCTTAATGCGATTGTAGGATTTGCAGGATTATTACCAACTATAGAAGCAATTAAAGCAGGTAAGGATATTGCACTTGCAAACAAAGAAACTCTAGTAGTTGCAGGACATATTATTATTCCTCTCGCAAAAGAATATGGCATTCAGCTTTTACCTGTAGATAGTGAACATAGTGCTATTTTCCAATCAATGCATGGAGAGTATCCAAGAGAAATTTCAAAAATAATTTTAACATGTAGTGGTGGAAGTTTCCGTGATAAATCATTAGATGAATTAAAGGATGCTACTGTTGAACAGGCATTAAATCATCCTAACTGGAGCATGGGGGCAAAGATCACTATTGATAGTGCGACTTTAGTTAATAAAGGTTTAGAGGTGATGGAAGCCAAATGGCTTTTTGATGTAGATTATGATGATATTGAAGTATTGATTCATCCTGAAAGTGTTGTACATTCTATGATTGAATGTACAGATACTGCAGTAATTGGACAATTAGGTACTCCAGATATGCGTTTGCCTATTCAATATGCTTTAACATATCCTCATAGAATACCACTTATTAATAGTAAGAGACTTTCTTTATCAGATATTGGAACACTTCATTTCTATAAGCCTGATACAGAAAGATTTAAGGCACTACCTCTTGCTTATCGTGCAGGAAGAATAGGGGGCAGTATGCCTTGTGTTTTCAATGGCGCAAATGAAGAAGCCAACCAGTTATTCCGTGATGGAAAGATTAAATTCCTAGAAATCGTTGATTTAATTGAAGAAGCCATGAATGCACATACTGTTATTGAAAATCCATCTCTTGACGAATTGATCAAGATAGATGCGGAAGCAAGAGCTTTTGTAAGAAAGAGAGTAGGTTTATAAGATGCAGACTTTATTGAATATACTCGTTTTCCTGCTTATTCTTACAGGAATTATTGTCATACATGAATTAGGACACTTTGTAACTGCTAAGTTTTTCAAGGTTTATTGTGGCGCATTTAGTATTGGTATGGGTCCTAAGATTTATGGAAAAAAAGGAAAAGAAACAGAATTCCAGATTCGTGCTTTACCAATAGGTGGTTTTGTCTCTATGGCAGGTGAAGCGGATCAGGAAGACGATGAAGAACTTAAGGATGTTCCAGTAGAACGTACATTAAAGGGTAAGAAGACATATCAAAAGATTATTATTATGCTTGCAGGTGTCTTTATGAATTTCATGCTTGCACTTGTCATTATGTTATCTGCAAACTTAATGGGTGGTCAGGTAAATGTCAATCGTTGTGAAGTAGGAACGCTCGTAGAAAATGGTTCTGCGACAAAATATGGATTTAAAAAAGGTGACATTATAACTAATATTGAATGTAAGCAGACTGGTGTGTCGTATGCAGTCGCAAGTTATGAAGATCTTCATAGTGATATGACTAAGAAAGCATTAAAGATTAATTCTAGAAATGCGACATTAGATATTACTGTCAGACGTGGTAAAAATAGTATTGTGGTCAAGGCAGTGAGTCCATATAATGAAGAACAGGGGCGTTATGTTCTTGGCTTTATGCAGGTGACTCGAAGAATGAGTGTCACTGAAGCATTCAGCTATACATTTAAAGAATTATGTGAGATGTCTACTGCAATCTTTCATGCATTGGGACAGCTTATTGTGAATTTTGCGTCTACTATTAAGCAGATGTCAGGACCAGTGGGAATTTATAAAGTCACTTCACAGGTAAGAGAATCTGGTTCTATGACAACACTTCTATATTTAGTTGCGATGTTGTCAGTAAATATTGGAATCTTAAACTTATTGCCTATTCCGGGGTTAGATGGCTATCAGGCTATTCTTTCTTTAATTGAAGGTATTATCCATAGAGAAGTACCTGTGAAGGTGAAATATGCATTGCAGGTTCTTGGACTTGCACTTGTATTTGGTCTCATGATTGCAGTTACTTATCAGGATCTGCTGCGATTTTTTAAATAAAGGAACTTCGGTTCCTTTTTAAAAGGTGATTTTATGAATAAACTAAGTATTTTATTACAACAATTACATATAGATACAAATCAGGCGTTTTCGCAGGCTGATATTACAAGAGTAGTTGTCCATCATGATAGCCGTTATACCTTTTATATCAGTTCACCAGAATTAATGCCTCTTGATAATGTGAAGGCTTTAAAAGAAGCCCAGCATTTATTCCCTTATCCATGTGAATTCCTCTTTGAAACAACGTCTAATCATTTTAGAGAGGAAGATGTCATTGAATATAGTGATTATATTATGCATCATGTATTAGGCAATGTACCTGAAATGCAGAGTATGACAAGAGATGATATGGATTTAAAGGACAATATTTTGACATTACATACTGTTAATCATATTCAATGTGATTCTATTAAGACTCAGCTTAATGAAATGCGTACATTATTATCTGGCTTTGGTATTAATATTGATTTAAGAGCTGAGGTAGATGCAGATAATCATGAATATCAACAGACTATTGCAAAGATGGAAGAAAATAAAGGCGTTCATATAGATTCAAGTGCACTTGAAAAATATAATGAAGCGATGAATGATGCACCTCCTGCTTATTCTAAGCCAGCAGGTAATTATAAACGTTATAAGAAAGAATATGTCATGACGCAGATCAGTCAATTAGATAATACAATGCGTGAAGTAGCTGTACAGGGGTATTGTTTCCAGGAAGAAACAACACAGACTAAAAGTGGTAAACATATTCAGACACTTCTTGTCACTGATTATTCTGATAGTATTATGGTAAAGAGATTTGAGAATAAGAATCGTAATACATTAGAAGAAATGGAACAATTAAAAAAAGGTGGTAAATGGATTCGTGTTAAAGGTACCTTTGAATATGATAGCTTTGCCCGTGAACAGGTGATTATTGCGACTGAAATAGAAATTATTCCAGCACCTAAACCACGTATTGACAAGGCGGAAAAGAAGCGTGTGGAACTACATTGCCACTCTAATATGTCTACTATGGATGGTATTGCGACTGTTGGTTCTTATATTAAAAGAGCGACAGAATGGGGTATGAGTGCTATTGCAGTAACTGATCATGGCAACGTGCAGTCATTCCCTGATGCACAGGCAGCAGCAGGAGACAAGTTGAAGATGATCTATGGTGTTGAAATGAACATGATTGATACAAATTTTGATTGTGTTTTCAATGCGAATGGATTAAAGCTTAATGATTTAACTTATGTTTCTTTTGACTTAGAAACAACAGGTTTATCTCAGATAGACGATCATATTACTGAAATTGGTGCAGTAAAGATAAAAAATGGGTTAGAGGTTGGAAGATTACAGACATTTATTAAATCTCCTAAACCTATTTCTAAGAAGATTACTGAATTAACATCTATTACAAATGAAGATATTAGAAATGCGCCTACAATTGAAGAATTCATGCCTAAATTAATGGAATTCTTTGGAGATAATCTTCTCATTGCGCATAATGGTCGTTTCGATATTGGTATGTTAGATAAGGCATTAGAGAGAATGGGAAAAGAACATATTAAAAACCCTTGGATTGATACATTGCCTTTATCTAGACGTCTCATACCATTAATGCGTTCTTATCGATTAGGTGCTGTCTGTCGTTTTTATCATATTCCTTATGATACAGAAGCGGCTCACCGTGCTGACTATGATGCTGAAGTATTAAGTCATTCATTTAATGTCATGCTTCAGGATTTAATTAAGAGAGGTTTTAAGACGATTGATGAAATCAATGATATCAAAATAGAAGATGCTTATAAGCATGCTTTCCCTTATCATATGTGTGTTCTTGCGAAAACACCTGAAGGGTTAAAGAACATGTTTAGACTTGTATCTATTGCGAATACTAAGTATTTCCATCAATGTGATCGTATTCCTAGAAGTGAATTAGAATTCTATCGTGAAGGATTAATCTTTGGTAGTGGCTGTTTAAATTCTAAAGTCTTTGAAATAGCTTCTACAAGAGATGAAGAAGAATTAAGAGAAGAAATACGATTCTATGATTATGTAGAAATACAGCCTTTAGAAGATGCAATGTATTTGGTGGATCGTGGTAAGTATGATTCTATTGATGATATAGAAAGAATATACAAGCGTATTATTAAGATTGCGAAAGAAGAAAATAAACTTATCTGTGCGACAGGTGATGTTCATTTTCTAGATAAGAGAGATAAGGTATACCGTGAAGTATTTATTACTAACTCTAAGATTCAGATTAATGGTAAACCTCATCCACTCCTTGTAAGAAATAATCCTCGTGCTTTAACACCTGATGTTTATTTAAGAACAACAGATGAAATGTTGGAATGCTTCCCTTATTTAAGTGATGAAGATACATATGAATATGTTGTCACTAATACAAATAAGATTGCAGATATGATTGGTGATGATATTATTGTCACAAAAGAAGGATTATATCCACCTTCAATTGAAAACGTAGATAAGAAACTTAGAGAATTATGTCATAAGAATGCGCATGAGACATATGGTGAAGTATTACCAGAGATTGTATCAGCAAGACTTGAAAAAGAGTTATCCAACATCATCAAACATGGATTCGCAGTTATTTATTTTATCGCTTCAGAACTTGTAAGAGTTTCTAATGAAGCAGGTTACCTAGTAGGATCTCGAGGATCAGTTGGTTCATCTTTCGTAGCCACTATGGCTGGTATTTCAGAAGTAAATCCTCTTGCACCACATTATATATGTCCTCATTGTAAACATAATGAGTTCTTAGAAGAAGGAGTTATTTCTGATGGTTATGATTTGCCTGATAAGAACTGTCCAGTATGTGGACATAAGATGAAAGGCGAAGGACATAATATCCCATTCGAAACCTTCTTAGGGTTCAATGCGGATAAGGTTCCAGATATTGACTTAAACTTCTCAGGTGAATATCAGCCTCAAGCGCATGCTTATACTAAAACAATCTTTGGTGAAGACCATGTCTTTAGAGCCGGTACTATCTCTACTGTTGCAGAAAAGACAGCTTATGGTTATGCAAGAGCATATGCTGAAAACTTAGGTTTAGAAGATCATATCCGTAGTGCTGAATTGCAAAGACTGGCTAATGGATGTACGGGGGTTAAACGTACTACCGGTCAGCATCCGGGTGGTATTATCGTTATTCCTAATGACATGGAAGTATTTGACTTTACACCTTATCAGTATCCTGCAGATGATGTGAATGCTGAATGGCGTACAACTCACTTCGATTTCCATAAGATTCATGATAACGTATTAAAATTTGATATCTTAGGACATGTTGATCCTACTGTTATTCGTATGCTTCAGGATATGACAGGTGTTGATCCAAAGTCTATTCCTACAAATGACCAGAAGGTTATGAGCTTATTTAATAGTTCTAAAGCATTAGGCTGTGATCTATCTTTCTTAAACTGTAAGACAGGTGCCTTAGGGTTACCAGAATTTGGTACAAAGTTTGTCCGTGGCATGCTTGAACAGACACATCCAAAAAGCTTTAATGAATTAGTTATTATCTCTGGATTGTCTCATGGGACTGACGTATATCTAGGCAATGCGGAGACATTGATCAAGTCAGGTACTTGTACATTACAGCAGGTTATCGGATGTCGTGATGATATCATGGTTTACTTAATTGAAAAGGGACTTCCTAATAAGGATGCTTTTGATATCATGGAATGTGTACGTAAAGGTAAGTCACCTAAAGTATTCCCTCAAAAGGGTTATGTTGAACTCATGAAGAAACATAATGTGCCACAATGGTATATTGATTCATGCTTAAAGATTAAATACATGTTCCCTAAAGCCCATGCCGTCGCTTATGTATTAAGTGCCATACGTGTAGCTTGGTGGAAATTATATTATCCAAGAGAATATTATGCTGTATACTTTACAACTAGATGTGATTTCTATGATATTGAAACGCTCATTGCTGGAAAAGAAGCAGTATATGATAAATATCAGGAATGTTTAAAGTTAAAGGCTGAACATAAAGCATCTAATAAAGAAGAAGGTTTGATTACTGTATTTGAGGTTGCTTTAGAAATGTTTGAAAGAGGCCTAAAGTTTAGTAAGATTTCTCTTGATCAATCTGATTCTAGAAAGTTTATTTGTCATCCAGATGATCTGGCAGCTATTATTCCTCCTTTTACTTCTATTGATGGATTAGGTGATGCCGTTGGTGACTCAGTAGTAGAAGCAAGAAAGGAGAGACCTTTCACTTCTATTGAAGACATTAAAAAGAGAACACGTCTTTCAGGAACACATATTGAGACACTGCAGAAGATGGGTGTTTTAAATGGTTTTTCTGAAAGTGATCAGCTTACAATCTTTGATTTATAGTTTTTTTACGTGTTCTTCAACATTATTTGACTTATACATTTAACTGTGCTATACTCGATTTAGCAAAAGACGAGAGGGGAGACCCTCTCGTTATTTATTGAATAGGAGGTTCTATGCTAGAGAAAATTAAAGAAGGCTTATTGCCTATTATTGCTTCATTTGAATGCCATCTTGATTCAATGGAATATGTAAAGGAAAAAGGAGAATGGTATTTACGTGTCTTCATTGAAAAGAATGATGGAAATCTTGACATGGATACTTGTGTTGCAGTCAGTGAAGCTGTGAGTGAAAAGTTAGATGAACTTGATTTAATCAAGGATGAGTATTATCTTGAAGTATCTTCTCCAGGAATTGAAAAGCCATTAAAGACTTTTGAGCAGGTAGAAGCTCATGTTGGCTCATATGTTCATATTGATTTGAAGAATCCAAAGAATGGAATTGATTCTCTAGAAGGAACATTAGCCTCTATTGATGGCCAGGAATTATTGATCCAGTATATGGTGAAAGCTGTAAGAAAGAAAATGACTATAAACTATGATGATATTAAATTCATCAGACTCGCTGTAAAGTTCTAGGAGGTAAAAAACGTGGCGAAAAAGGATAAAGGTTATAAATCAGCTCTTGAAAATCTTATTGAAGATAAAGGGCTAGATAGTGCTATTGTAATTGAAGCATTGACTGAAGCACTTGCTAAGTCATATAAGAAAAACTATAGTGGGGCAGAATCAATCGTTGATTGTAAGATTGATGATGATGGAAAAATCAGAATCTTTACAACTCATTATGTTGTAGATGATGTAAATGATGAAGATTTTGAATATTCTATTGAAGAAGCACAGGAAATTGACCCAAAATATCAGGTTGGAGATGAAGTTGTTGAAGAAGCTGATATTTCTGAATTTGGTCGTTTAGCTGCAATTCAAACTAAACAGTTATTAAGACAGAAAATCAGAGAAGCTGAAAAAGAAGCTTTATATAATGAATATATCAATAAACTTGATGAAATCATCAATGGTACTGTTGATCGTGTAGAAGAAAGATTCGCAATCATCAACATTGGTAAGACAGGTGCACTTCTTTCATCTAAAGACCAGATTCCTGGTGAAACTTTAGTTGAAGGTGAACATGTTAAGGTTTATGTGAGTGAAGTAGAACGTACTACTAAAGGTACTCATATCAGCGTATCTCGTACTCATGAAGGATTAGTAAAGCGTTTATTTGAAATGGAAGTTCCTGAAATCTTCGAGGGAACTGTTGAAATCAAATCAGTATCTAGAGAAGCAGGTGAACGTTCTAAGATTGCTGTCTATACAGCAAATCCTGATATTGATCCTATTGGTGCATGTGTTGGTCCAAAGGGAAATCGTGTTAGAAATGTTGTTGAAGAATTAAATGGTGAAATGATTGATATTATTGAATGGTCTGAAGATCCTGTAACATTCATTTCTCATGCTCTTTCTCCAGCTAAGGTTGAAAGAGTGAAATTAAATCATTCTAAGAACAGTGCTTTAGTTGTTGTACCTGATGATCAGTTATCTCTTGCTATTGGTAAGCGTGGTCAGAATGCAAGACTTGCAGTTAAATTAACAAACTGGAAGATTGATATTAAGTCAGTATCTGAAATCTTAGAAGAAGGTATTGATTTAGATGCACCTGAAGTAGATATGGAACTTCTTGAAAAGATGAAGAAATCTATGGAAGAACATGAAGCAGATGAAGAAAAAGAATCTATCATTTTAACTCTAGATGAAGATGAAAATGAAGAAGATAAGGTAGAAGAAGACTTAGGTGATGATGAATCATTTGATGATGAAGATGATTCAGAAGAACCAGACCATGATCCTAAATATGATGAAGATATTGATTATGATCAGTATGATGAATATTATAAAGACTAGAGGTGATCTTTTATGAAGAAAGTGCCTTTAAGAAAGTGTGTGGCAACTGGTGAACAGCTGCCAAAGAAAGAACTCATTCGTATTGTGAAAAATAAAGAAGGAGAAGTTTCTGTCGATCCTACAGGTAAAAAGAACGGTCGTGGGGCTTATTTAAAACGTTCTTTAGATGCAATTGAACTTGCAAAAAAGAAAAAGATTTTAAATAGAGTTCTTGATACTGAAATTCCTGAAGAAATCTATGAGGAGCTTAAGACTTATGCTTAATAAGCAGGTGGCTTCTTTATTAGGTCTTGCGATGCGTGCAAGAAAGCTTGCGACTGGAGAGAGTGCTTTAAAGGCTATCCAGTCACAGCAGGCTCGTCTTGTACTTATTGCGAGTGATGCAAGTGACAATACGAAGAAGAAATATATTGATAAGTGTACATATTATCATGTAGATTATTATGTTGCTGGCACAAGTGAAGAGCTATCTAATTCTGTTGGTAAAATAAATAGAATGGCAATTGCGGTACTTGATGCTGGTTTTGCGAAAAGTATGAAATCTAAGTTAGGAGGGTAATTTATGGCAAAAAAGAAGAAAAACATAAAAAACAAAGGGAATGACAAGAAGAAAATGATCTCAAACTTTCCTAGCAAGAAAGAAGAAAAAGCTGTTGTAGATGGTGTTGTTGAATATGAAGAAGGTATCACTGTTGATGAACTTTCTCAAAAGATTGGTCAAACACCAGCAAATGTTATCAAGGTTTTATTCATGTTAGGTACAATGGTGACAATCAACTCATCATTAAATGATGAACAGGTTGAACTTATTTGTATGGAATATGGTCTTGAATGTAAAAAGGTTGTTCCTGTAAGTGAAGTAAACTTTGAAGATTTAGAAGTTGTTGATGATCCTAAAGATTTAGAGCCAAGACCTCCAGTTATTACTATCATGGGTCACGTTGACCATGGTAAGACAACATTGCTTGACCATATTAGAAAGTCAAGAGTTGCTGAAGGTGAATTTGGTGGTATTACACAGCATATCGGTGCCTATCAGGTATCAGTAAAAGGTAAGAAGATTACTTTCCTTGATACACCAGGTCATGAAGCATTTACTGCAATGCGTGCACGTGGTGCAATGATTACTGATATTGTTATTATTGTAGTTGCTGCTGATGATGGTGTTATGCCTCAGACTAGAGAAGCAGTAGACCACGCTTTAGCTGCAAATGTACCTATTATTGTAGCTGTTAATAAGATTGATAAACCAGGTGCTGATCCTCAGCGTATTATGACTGAAGTATCTGAACTTGGACTTATGCCTGAAGAATGGGGTGGAGATGTTCCTTATGTAAACATTTCAGCTAAACAGGGTATTGGTATCGATGAATTATTAGAAACAGTTACAGTTGTAGCTGAACTTGCTGAATTAAAAGCAAATCCAAAGCGTATGGCTTATGGTAGTGTTATCGAAGGCCGTCTTGATAAGGGTAGAGGACCAGTTGCGACTCTATTAATTCAGAATGGTACTTTAAGAAGTGGTAACCCAATTGTTGTTGGTGCGACTTATGGTCGTGTTAGACAGTTCGTTGATGATCGTGGACGTGAAATTAAATCTGCTGGTCCTGCAACTCCAGTAGAAATTACTGGTTTAAATGATGTACCTGAAGCAGGTGATAAGTTCATGGTATTTGAAACTGAAAGAGAAGCGAGACATGTCGGTGAAGAACGTGCTCAGAAGAAGATTGAAGAAGAAAGAAACTCTACTTCAGCAATGAGTCTTGATGACTTATTCTCACAGATGAAGTCTGGTGAAGTCGTTGACTTAAACATCATTGTTAAAGCTGATGTAAATGGTACTGCAGAAGCAGTTAAGAGTTCATTAGAAAAGATTGATGTAGAAGGTGCAAGAGTTAACGTTATCCGTTCTACTGTTGGTGCTATTTCTGAATCTGATATCCTTCTTGCAAGTGCTTCTAAGGCAATCATTTATGGTTTCAATGTAAGACCAGATGCTAATGTACGTCGTAAAGCAGATGAAGAAGGTGTAGAAATCCGTTTACACCAGGTAATCTATAAGATGGTTGAAGAAATTGAAGCAGCCCTGAAGGGTATGCTTGCTCCTGAAATGGAAGAAGTTGTTACTGGTCAGGCTGAAATAAGACATATTTATAAGGTTTCTAAGATTGGTAATATCGCTGGATGTTATGTAACAGATGGTTCTATTAAGAGAGATTGTGGTATCAGATTAATTCGTGAAGGTATCATTGTTTATGAAGGTAAGCTTGCTTCATTAAAGCGTTTCAAGGATGATGCGAAGGAAGTTAATCAGGGCTATGAATGTGGTTTAACTATCGAAAACTATAACGATATCAAAGAAGGCGACATCGTTGAAGGATATGTTATGCAGGAAGTTGAAGGTTAATTTATGGCTTCATTAAAAGTTGATAAAATGAATCATTATATCATGAAGGAATTATCATTAATTCTTCGTGATGAAGTAAAAGATCCAGCTTTACGTATGTGTACTGTTACTTCAGTAAGCTGTACAAACGATATGTCTGTCGCAAAAGTTTATGTGACATTCATGAAGAACCAGGGTAAAGGTCTTCAGGCATTAGAAAGATGTAAAGGTTTTATCCGTTCACAGCTTGCTAGAAGATTAAAAATCAGAAAATGTCCTGAATTAATCTTCAAGGTAGACGAATCATTAGAATATGGTAATCGTATTGAAGAATTAATTAAGAACTTACACTAAGAGTCTCTATCAAGAGGCTCTTTTTTTACAATTAAAGACAAAATATATACGTATAAAAATTCGTATAATTTCATTATACGATAAATATGTGCTATAATAGAGAAAGGAGGATTTCAATATGAAAAACGTTATTATAAATGGTAAAGTGATTTTAGAAGATTCAATTAAAGAATTAAATGTATTTTTTGAAAATGGAAAGATTACAGAAGTCAGTAACCGTGTACCTACTGATGAAACAGTAATAGATGCAAAGGGCTTATATGTTGCGCCTGGTATGATTGATGTGCATACTCATGGACGTAATGGTAGCGATACAATGTATGCAACTTTTAAAGATTTAAATAATATTTCTGTATCAGAATTAAAGACAGGTGTAACGAGCTTTTTACCTACAACTATGACTATGCCAGCTGAAGATATTAAAAAGGCTATTGCAGCAGGCTATGATAATAAGGATAAGGTAGAAGGTGCTAAAATCTTAGGTATGCACCTAGAAGGACCTTTCTTTAGTGTGAAATATAAAGGTGCTCAGCCAGAAGAATGTATGATTGCACCTACTGTAGAAAACTACTTATCTTTTGCAGGTGATCATCCTGATTTTGTAAAGAAGATTTCTTTAGCACCTGAAATTGAAGGTGCAGTAGATTTGATTAAATATTTAAGAGAACAGAACGTTGTTGTTTCTATGGGACATACTGATGCGACTTATGAAGAAGCAGTGAAAGCTATTGAAGCAGGTGCGACTTCAGGTACTCATACTTATAATGCGATGACTCCTTTAAAACATAGAGAGCCAGGTGTTGTAGGTGCTGTAATGCTTCATGATGAAGTATATGCAGAACTTATTCTTGATGGTATTCATGTATCATTCCCAGCAGCTAAGATTTTATCTAAGATGAAAGGTGCAGATAAATTAATTTTAATTACGGACTCATTAGAGGCTGCTATGCTTCCAGATGGCACTTATGAATTAGGTAATCAGAAGGTTTATGTAAAGGATGGTCAGGCACGCTTGAAGTCAGGTAACCTTGCTGGTTCTACTGCAAACCTTAATCAGTGTGTAAGAAATGCTTATAAACATCTTGATTTGCCATTATATGAAGCTATTGGTTATGCGACTAAGAATCCTGCAGATCATCTAGGTTTAAAGGATTATGGACGTATTAAAGAAGGATGCGTAGCTGATATGATTCTTATTGATGATGAAATTGATATTAAGAGAGTCATTTTAAATGGTGAAACTAAAATTGGAGGGTAGACATGATTACAATTAAAAATGATTATTTAGAAGCACAATTTGATCCTAAAGGTGCTGAAATCTCAAAGCTTATTGGAATGCAGGATGGCCTCAACTATATGTGGAAGCAGGATCCTTGTTTATGGGGACATAGTGCGCCTGTACTTTTCCCAATTGTAGGTGCATTAAAGAATGGAACATGTTGTATTGATGGTAAGGAATATCATATGAATCAGCATGGTTTCTCTAGAAATACTGAATACGAAGTATATGAACATGATGATACACATGTAGTGTTCCATTTATCTTCTAGTGATGAAATCAAGAAAATGTATCCTTATGAATTTGATTTATATGTGACTTATACATTAGTAGACAATAAATTAAAAGCTGAATTTAGAGTAGAAAATCATAATGAAGATGTAATCTATTTCCAGATTGGTGGTCATCCAGCATTTGCCTGCCCATTTATTGAAGGTGAAGATGCGAATGATTATTATATTGAATTTGAACAGAATGAAACGGTAGATCAGAAAATTATTGATGTAGAAAGAAAAGGTATGTCTCATGAAACAAAACGTTTATTTGATAATGAACGTCATTTCTTTGTACGTCAGGCTATGTTTGATAATGATGCAGTTGTAGTGCCTCATTTTAAATCTCGCTATGTTTCATTAAAGTCACTTACTAATAATAAGAGTTTGAACTTCTACATGAAGGGCTTTGATCATTTAGGACTTTGGACAAGCAAGCATGTGGGTGGTTTACTTGCCATTGAACCTTGGGTTGGACATACTGATTATGTTGACTTTGAAGGAGATTTCAAAGATAAGGAAAGTGCTGTGGCACTTAAGAAGGGTGAAACATTTAATTGCGAATTTGCTGTTGAAATTTTCCAGTAAGAAGACAAGAAATTGTCTTCTTTTTTTAACATTGTATTTACGTTTTATAGATGAGAATGTTATAATTTTCAAATAGGAGGCAGTTTGTATGAAGAAGTTGTTGGTGGTTTTGCTTTGTTTATTTATCACAGCATGTGGAACTAAGACGAAAAATTCAGATATTTCAGATAGTGTGTTGAGAAAATATAAAGAAGATTTGTCATATATCAAAAAAACTAAGAAATTCGATAATGTTTCTGATAAAATGAATATGAAATTGTATTATACGGAAATAAATGAAGGATATCGATATGAATTAGTTATTGATGAACCAAAAGAGAACATGTACAATATTAAGGCTATTTCATATAGTTCATCATGTTTAGATGATTACCAGCCGACTATTGGATATTTTGATAAGGAAACATATTCTATGGTTCCTGGAGTCGTTGATAAAAAGAAAAATATTTATAAAGGCATTTCTTTGTCAGGAAGAGTGAAGAAGAAAGAGACACTTAAAGTTTTTGTTCATTATGATAAAAAGAAATCAGATTCTGATGAAAGTTATAGTTATTGTTTTGAGGTGAAGAATGAGAATTGATAAATTATTAGCACATTGTGGATATGGCTCAAGAAAAGATGTGAAGCAGCTTTTAAAGGATGGAGTTGTTGTTTCTAATGGTAAGAAGATTAAATCATCAGGGGCTCATGTTGATCCTGAAAAAGATGAGATTTATGTAGATGGTGAAAAGATTGTTTATTTAAAGTATGTTTATTATATGTTGAATAAGCCAGATGGTTATGTGAGTGCAACAGAAGATAATCTTTATCCTACGGTTATTGATTTGATTAAAGAATATCATCCTGGATTATTCCCGGTAGGAAGACTTGATGTAGATACAGAAGGTCTTTTGCTTATCACTAATGATGGGCAGCTAGCACATCGTCTTCTTTCTCCTAGAACACATGTTCCAAAGACTTATTATGTTAAAGTGAAGGGAAGACTTGGAATAGGTGATATCAACGCATTTACTAAAGGTATTCCTTTAGAAGATTTCACATGTATGCCAGCTTTTTTGAATATTATTAAGAGCGGTGAAATTAGTGAGTGTGAAGTGACTATTTATGAAGGCAAGTTTCATCAGGTTAAAAGAATGTTTCAAGCGTGTGGTAAAGAGGTTGTTTATTTGAAGCGTATCAGCATGGGAGAACTTAAACTTGATGAGAGTCTTAAATTAGGTCATTACAGACCACTTACAGATGAGGAAATTAATAGCATACTATAACGTTTTATGATATAATAACAATGATATGGAGGTTTTATGAGATTAAGAAATAATCCTGATGCGATGCCTTTTTTACAAGAGCATGCAGATTTAGTTTTTATTAATCCACGTGACCGCTTAGGTAAGTGGCATGAGGTATTCGGAAATGACAATCCTATTGCGATTGAAATCGGAATGGGAAAAGGCGATTTCATTATCGAAAATGCGAGAAGAAATCCAAATATCAACTTTATTGGTATTGAAAAATATTCAACAGTTCTAACTATTGCGGTAAAGAAATCTTTAGAAATGGAAACTTTACCAAATCTTCGCTTTATGAAGGAAGATGCTGCAGTTTTAGGTGAAGTATTTGCGGAAGGTGAGATTGATACAGTTTATTTAAACTTCAGTGATCCTTGGCCTAAAAAGAGACATTCAAAGAGAAGATTGACTTATTCTTCATTCTTGGATGTTTATAAGAGTATTTTAAAGAATGAAGGTCATTTGATTTTTAAGACAGATAACCGCCCGTTCTTTGAATTCTCACTTGTTTCTATGAATAATTATGGAGCACGTTTCCATGATATATGTTTAGATCTTCATCATAGCGAAGGATATGAAGATAATGTGATGACTGAATATGAAAAGAAGTTCTCACCATTTGGCCCTATTTATAGAATCGATATTGATTTTGGTGATATGAATGGATAAGCTCATTCAATTGCATTCTTTAGAAGAGTTTAAAGAAGCTATCCAGAATAAATGTATTATCGTATTTTCTACAGATTGGTGTCCAGATTGTCTTTATATGAAAACCTATATAGAACATGTTGTTGAAAACAATCCAGCATATCAATTCTATTATGTGAATCGTGACGATATGCTTGATTTATGTATTGAATTAAATATCTTAGGTATTCCTTCTTTTATCGCATATGATAAGGGACAGGAACTAGGACGATTGGTATCGAAATTAAGAAAGACAGAGGAGGAAGTTCAGTCTTTCATTGATTCAATTTAAAAAAGAAAGTGTGGGTTGAATATGAAAATTACAGATTGGATTATGGGTAAAGATATGGATTTTGAAGATACTGTAAAGAAAGAGGAGCCACCATATGTGGATCCTGTGATTGAACAGCGTCGTAAAGAAAAGTTCAGTGAACCTATGATTTATAACGAAGAAAAAAAAGTTGAAGAACAAAAGGTCGAAGTAAAGGTTCCCGTAGTAAAGAAAAAAGAAGAACCTAAAAAGCCTAAAAAGCAAGAATATGTCATGAGTCAGATCATCTCTCCAATGAACGGAGTGCAGGAATCTAATAACCCTGTGCCACAAAAAAAGCCAGCAGTTAAGAAAAAAATAAAAAGACGTGAGGATGATGTGGTACCGGTATTAAGTCCTTTTTATGGTGCTCAAGGAATTGAGGAAGAAAAGCCTGTTGTGAAAAAGGCAAAGAAGGTAGAGAAAGTCGTCAAGAAGGAAAGCAGTGAAGTGATTGATTCTGTAGAAAGCCGCTTGAAGAATTTATCTACTTTAACACTTGAATCACAAGAAGACCTCAAAATTGTTGAAGAGAGAACTGGTAAGTTCAAACATGACATGGAGAATGAAGATCCTTTGATTGAAGAAATCAATGATGATATGAGCTATGATGAACTCATGAATCTTTATGAAAAGAAGTTTGAAGATTAATGGGGGTTGGTGTTGATATCGTTGAGCTTTCTCGCTTAGATATTGAGAATGAAAGATTTGTCCGTCATATTTTGTCAGATGCAGAATATGAGATATTTCAATCATTCCCTACCAAAAAGCGTAAGAGAGAGTATCTAGGTGGTCGTTTTGCAGCCAAGGAAGCTTATCTGAAAGCAAATCACCTAGGTATTGGTGGTATTTCATTTCATGATATTGTCATTTTGAATCATGAAGACGGAAGTCCTTATCTCAATGATGAGGATGCAGACATTTCTATTGCACATGATGGTGGCATTGCGATCGCTTTTGTAAATAAGAAATAATTTTATTTAACCCGTATTCACCTTCTTCTTAAAACAAGTCTTTTGGAGGAGGTGATTTTTATATGTATAATCAAGTATTTCTTGTGGGTAGACTTGCTCAGATGCCTGATTATGAAATTATCAATAATTATCGAAAGGATGCTTTAATCCATATTATGGTTTATCGTCCTTTTGATGAAGTGAAAGGATGTAGGGATTATGATTTGGTTCCTATTATCTTGTGGAGAGGTTTAGCGGAAATGATTAATGATACATGTCATGTTGGCAGTGTCATTGCAGTAAAAGGAAGATTGAATGATCTTGAAGACAAGCCCGATTATCAAGGATATCGTGTCATGTCTGTACGTGCAGAGTCTTTCGAGGTTCTTGATGAGAAGCTCAAAGAACTTCAGAAACCGCTGACTATGTAGAAATAAGGAGGTTTATTTATGGTTGATCAGTCACTTATTAGAAACTTTTCAATTATCGCACATATTGACCATGGTAAGAGTACCCTTGCCGATAGAATTTTACAATTAACTGGCACAGTAGCTGATCGTGATATGAAGGATCAGTTACTTGATGATATGGAACTTGAAAGAGAACGTGGTATTACAATCAAATTAAATGCAGTATCTCTTTCATATACTGCAAAAGATGGTAAGACTTATCTTTTGCATCTTATTGATACACCGGGCCATGTTGATTTCTCTTATGAAGTATCACGTTCCCTTGCAGCTTGCGAAGGAGCTATTCTTGTAGTAGATGCGGCTCAGGGTGTAGAAGCACAGACTCTTGCGAATGTTTATCTTGCATTAGATAATAATTTAGAGATTCTTCCTGTTATTAATAAAATTGATCTTCCTAGTGCAGATCCTGATAGGGTTGCAGAAGAAGTAGAAGATTTAATTGGTCTTCCTGCAGATGATGCACCTCGTATTTCAGCTAAGACAGGCTTAAATGTTGACCAGGTACTAGAAGAGGTTGTAACTAAGATTCCTGCACCTAGTGGTGATATTAATAACCCTACACAGGCTTTAATCTTTGACTCTTTCTATGATGCGTATAGAGGTGTTATTATTCTTGTATGCGTTAAGGAAGGTAAGATTAGAGTAGGGGATCACATTCATTTTATGGCAAGTGATGCTGATTACGAAGTTGTAGAATGCGGTGTGCATACGCCTCGTGAAGTGAAAAAGGATGAACTAGTAACAGGCGAAGTAGGATGGATTGCAGCAAGTATCAAGTCTATATCTGATGTTCATGTAGGTGATACAGTTACTACTTTAGAAAATAAAGCATCAGAGCCGTTACCTGGTTATAGACGTATGAACCCAATGGTTTATTGTGGTCTTTATCCTATTGATAATGTTAAATATAAAGATTTACGTGAAGCACTTGAAAAGATTGCATTAAGTGACTCTTCACTTGTTTATGAACCTGAAACATCTCAGGCTTTAGGATTTGGTTTCCGTTGTGGATTCCTTGGATTATTACATATGGATGTTATTGAAGAAAGACTAGAAAGAGAATTTGGTCTTGATTTAATTGCGACAGCACCATCTGTAATCTATAACGTTTATTTAAGTGATGGTTCTATGATTGAAATAGATAACCCAGCTTTATTGCCAGATCCAACAACAATTACACGTATTGAAGAACCTTATGTACGTGCAGCAATTATGACACCTGATGAATTTATTGGTCCTATTATGGAATTATGTCAGAACAAGCGTGGAGAATATGTAGATATTGAATATCTTGATGATACAAGAAGAAACGTTATTTATTATATTCCACTATCAGAAATTGTTTATGATTTCTTTGATAAATTAAAATCATGTACTCGTGGCTATGCTTCATTTGATTATGAATTACATGGTTATCGTGCAAGTAATTTAACAAAGATGGATATTCTTTTAAATGGTGAAGTAGTCGATGCATTATCTTCTATTGTTCATAAAGATTTTGCGTATGATCGAGGAAGAATCATCTGTGAGAAATTAAAGACTATTATTCCAAGACAGCAATTCGAGATTCCGGTTCAGGCAGCTATTCAGGGACGTGTTATTGCTCGTACTAATGTTAAGGCAATTAGAAAGAATGTCCTTGCAAAGTGTTATGGTGGGGATATTTCACGTAAGAAGAAACTTCTTGAAAAACAGAAAGAAGGTAAAAAGCGTATGAAGGCTGTAGGAAGTGTAGAAATTCCACAAGAAGCATTCATGGCTATTTTATCTGTGGATGATGAATAGGCAGAGTTATTTCTGCCTTTCTTTGTTTTTTCACACATTTGATTTTCTCTAATTAATTGAAATGAAAAGAATATACATATATAATATGAGAGAAAAAAGGTGGGATTTGATTGTTTAGTAATAGACCGATAAAGTTTATTGGGCGAAAAGAAGCCCAGGAACAGGAACGTAATCAATTAGATAATGTAGTTGCACGTCGTTTCTATATTATTATTGGCGTCGTTATTGTGATAGCAAGCATTTTTGCATTAAGACTTTTTTATATGCAGGTCAATAAGTCTGACTTTTATTCAGCAAAGCTAGAACAATATAGTACAAATACATTTGAAGTCGATGCATTACGTGGTGAAATAGTAGATAGAAACTATAATAAGCTTGTATATAATGAGAATGTAGTATGTGCAACTTATTATGCAGTCAAAGGAATTAAGGATGATGAAATCAAATCAATGGTTAATTTCTTGACTAAGAATTGTAATATTGATATTTCTAGCGTGACTGAGAGAGAAAAGAAAGACTATCTGCTCATGAAGGATAAGAAGTTTGCAAAATCTCTTGTGTCAGAGGCAGAGAAAAAGGCTCTTGCAGCAAATGATGATGGAGATACTGAATATTATAATTTACAACTTAAACGAATCACAGATAGTGTATTAAAGAAGCACTTGAGTGATGATGATGTACGTTATTATAAGCTTTATTATACGATTAAGAATTGTAAGAGTGGTTCTGCAGTGCTTCTTGAAAATATTAGTTATCAAGAAGCAAGTGTTATTGGTGAAAACAATGACTTATTAAGAGGTATTCAGGTCACAAGTGATTGGAAACGTGCTTATACTGATGAGTCTACTTTAAAGAGTACACTAGGGAAGGTAACAACTAAGAAACAGGGGTTACCTGCTACTTTAAAGGATGAACTTCTTGCATTAGATTATAGTAATGACTCACGTGTAGGGACTTCAGGACTTGAAAGACAGTATGAAGATATTTTAAGTGGTAATAAGTCAGTAATGACTTTAAAGTATGCAAGTGATGGAACACCAATCGTCAAAACAAAGAAACAGGGCAGCAGTGGTGAGAATATTCAGTTAACGATTGACTGGGATATTCAGTCACAATTGACTCAGATGGTAGAACAGTGTCTTTATAGTCATACAGCAGAAAGATATCAGCAGCATATTTATTGTATAGTGATGGAACCTAAGACAGGTGATATTATTGCGTTAGTTGGTAAGGAATACAATAAGGAGAAAACACCTTATGAGATGAAGGATGCTACTTATCTTACTTATACAGGTGCTTATCGTATTGGTTCTACTATGAAGGGGGCTGTTATTTATGCCTGCTTCAAGAATAACATTATTAAAGCTAACCATTATGAAACAGATACATCTGAAGGTTTAAAGATTGCTGGTACTAAAGCTAAGCATTCTTGGAATAAGAGTGGTTTTGGTAATATCAATGAAGTACAGGCATTGGCTTATTCTTCTAATATTTATATGATGAAGATTATCATCAAGCTTGCTGGTGGTCATTATCAGTATGATAAACCAATTCATATTGATAAGAGTGCCTTTGCTAAATTAAGAAATGCAGCAGGAGAATTAGGTTTAGGTGTTAAGACTGGTATTGATTTACCTTATGAAGCAGCGACTGGTCCTCGTGTAGAAGAAGATACTGCTGGTAAGCTTCTTGACTTCTCTATTGGTCAGTATGATACATATACACCATTACAGCTTGCTGTATATGCGTCTACTCTAGCAAATAAAGGTGTCAAAGTGCAGCCACATCTTTATAAGAGTTCTTATAAGACAGATACATCTGGTAATATTGTGACTCTTAATACACATAAGAAGCATATAATGGATGATGTCTCAGAAGGTAATGAAGATGCATTTAATCAGATTCAGGCTGGTATGAAAGCCGTAGTTACTTATGGTACTGCTGCAGGTTCTTTTGCTGGGTTCCAGTATGATATTTCTGCTAAATCAGGTACTGCAGAAGACTATACGCATACAGGTAATGTCGATCATCCTAACCATTTGTTTATATCATATGGTCCTAGTAAGGATCCACAGGTTGTCGTAGCTGTTCTTGAAGAAAGATTAAAGGGTGCAAATGATGCACCAAGTATTGCGAAAAAAGCATTTAGTCTTTATTTTGAAAAATATGGCTATAATAATTAAAAAAAGAACTAGTAATTTATGAATTTATATGATATTATATTGAAGCAAACTTATTTGGAGGTGTAATATTCATGAGAGATAATATTATCTTAAAGTGTACAGAATGTGGTGAAGAAAACTATATCAACACAAAGAATAAAAAGAGTCATCCTGAAAGGGTTGAATTTAAAAAATATTGTCCAAGATGTAACAAGAAAACTGTTCATAAGGAAAAGAAATAAGCCTCAAGGCTTATTTTTTTTATACAGGGAGGAAATTGTATGATAAAAAGAATAGTAGTAGGTCCTATTCAAGAGAATTGTTATATTGTGAGTTTTGGTTCGAATTGTGTTATTATTGATCCTGGAGATGAACCAAAGAGTATTATTGAAGAAACAGCACAGTTAGATGTTAAAGGAATTCTTATTACACATGGCCATTATGATCATATTGGCGCAGTAAATGAATTAAGAGATTATTATCATACAAATGTCTATGCAACAGAAGATGCAAAAGACATGATGCTTGATTGGGATGAGAATCTATCAGTGATGCTTGGTGGAGAAAAGTATATTGTAGATGATGTAATAGCCATCGAAGACAGCATTACATTGGGTGAAATGTACTTTGGAATTTATAAAACACCTGGACATGCAAAAGGAAGTTGTCTTTATTATTATGCAAAAGAGGATGCGTTATTTACAGGTGATACATTATTTAAAGGTGGCTGTGGAAGAGTTGATTTTCCTACAGGAGATAAGTTCTCTTTAATAAAATCTTTATCTCGTATAAAGAATCTTGACTTAGATGCAGATGTTTATCCTGGCCATGGACCGGAGTCAACTCTCTCTTTTGAAAAGAAAAATAACCCATTTTTGTCTTTTTAAGGTAAAAACAGTGTTGTTTAAAGCAAAATATAAAGAATATAAATATTTAGGTATATAATGTTTTTGAAGTGGATTATAACTATATGATTTTCCCTCATGTATATGAGTTCTACATTCTCATTGTCCATTTCAATTGTCCTCTATGCCTTGAAATAGAGGACTTTTTTTGTTGGCAATTAATGCGCTTTCAATTATAATAAATGATGGAGGTTTAAAAGATGAAGAAGTTAATACGTATAATTCTTGCTTTGGCTATAGGTTCTACTCTTATTGGATGTTCTTCTAAGCCAGGAGGTACTATTGATTTAACGAGTCATATTAAAGTATCAATCAAAGGGTTTAATGGAAAAGGAGAAGTTTATATCGATAATAATACAAAGTACGATAAAACGGATTCAGATATTAGAGACTTTGTAGCTGATATAGAATATACTTTAGAGAATGGAACAAATGGTGCTCTTTCTAATGGTGATGAAATTACTATTAAAGCGAAATATTCTAAATCTAAGGCAAAAGATTTAGGATTGACTATTAAGAATCCGACTAAGAAGGTAAAAGTATCCGGACTAAAGGATTTATTAACAGGCTATTATGATTGTGAAATCAAAGTCAAGAACTATGGTTCAATTAAATTGAAGTTAGATGCGAATACTGCACCTATTACAGTGAGCAACTTTGTAGGTCTTGCGAATGATGGTTTCTATAATGGTTTAACATTCCATCGTATTATTAAAGGATTCATGATTCAGGGTGGTGACCCTAATGGTGATGGTACTGGAGGATCTAAACAAACAATTAAAGGTGAATTCACTGCCAATGGTGTTGATAATCCAATAAAACATACAAGAGGTGTTATTTCAATGGCGAGAAGTCAGTCATATGATAGTGCGAGTAGTCAGTTTTTTATCATGCATGAAGATGCACCTTCATTAGATGGTCAATATGCAGCATTTGGATGTGCTTATTCAGGTATGGATATTGTTGATAAGATCTGTGATGACGTAAAGACAGAAGACAGCAATGGAACTGTTTCTAAAAAGAACCAGCCAGTCATTGAAAGTATTACATGTAAAAAGATTCAGTAATTTTTGCTGAATCTTTTTTTATTTTATGAGAAAAATGGGATTCAAATATGTATGTAATAGTAGGAGGTTATTTTATGGATGAACTATTTGAAACCATTTTTTTCAAAGCTCTGAAGGCAGACTCTACAGATATCCATTTTAAGCTGACAGATCATTTGAGTATTCAATTCAGAGTATTTGGAGAGTTACAGCCTTATCAGGAGTATGAAAAGACAATAGGGGCTAAAATCATGAATTATTTGAAATATAAGTCTTTTATTAACGTGAATTATAAGATGGTTCCTCAAACAGGTGCTTTTCATTATTATCTGAATGAGCATATCTATTTCTTACGTGTCTCTTATTTGCCAGGTATGGATTTTGAAAGTATTGTTATTAGAATACTGAATAATCACGAAAACATTACTATTAATGAAATCTCAGAAATAGATGATTTTACTTTCTACCTCAATGAGGTATGTTATCAAAAGTCAGGGTTATTTTTAGTGGCAGGTGCAACTGGATCAGGTAAATCTACAACTTTATATGCGATTTTAGATAAGATTATAGAAATGGGTGGAAGAAATGTAGTCACGCTAGAGGATCCTATTGAAATAGTAAAGGAACATTGTTTACAGATAGAGATGAATGAAAGCATGGGAATAGACTATTATAATTCATTGAAACAGATTTTAAGACATGATCCAGATGTAATAATGATTGGTGAAATAAGAGACGAGAAGACAGCAAAACTGGCTATTACATGTGCTTTGACAGGACATCTGGTATTATCTACTATTCATGCGAGTAATTCTCTACTAGTTATTAAGAGAATGTTGAATTTAGGTATTAATGAAACGGATTTAGAAGATGTACTTATAGGTGTAGTAACTCAGCGTATTAAATATGATAGAAGAAATAGAAAGGTCATTATACTTCCTGAAACAATGAATAGGAACCAAATTAAAACATATTTTCTTGATCATACTGTCAGCTATCTATCATTTAAGGATAATGCACTTATGCTTATTAAAGAGAAGCATTGTGATCAATATTTGTTTAAGGATGAACTAAATGGACAATGATCTATTGTTTCTAGAAAACCTTTCTAATTTACTTGAGCAGGGTTATGGCATAGAAGAAACATTACTTATTTGTAAAGATATCAATAGTCATCCCAGCATTGATACAATACTACAGAAAATATATGATGGGGAAGACTTCACAGACGCTTTATTAGACCCACATCTACCAAGATTATTTATTGAATTCTTTACCTTCTTTTCTATGCGTTCTACTATTTCTGATGCAATTAAGAATAGCTTAAAGATCTATAATGAAATAATTTCGATAAGAAAGAAATTAACGGCACAGATGACTTATCCTTTGATTTTGATTGTATTTTTGCTTTTTTTCTCATTATTTGCGACATTTATTCTCTTCCCAAAAGTGACATCGTTATTTAGTTCATTTGGAATGAATCCATCTTTGAGCTTTAGTATTCTGTTCTTTATTATTCGTTTGATTCCTATTCTTGTAATCGGTATATTAGTTGCACTTATTGTTTCTTTCGTTTATTTTCTTATCGCACTTAAGCAAAAGAAGTATTGGATTATTGAGCGTTTTCTTAAAGTTCCTTTTTTGAAAAAGTACATTCAAAAGTATTTCACATTTAAGTTCTGTCTTTATTTTAATGAGTTATTAGAAGATCACATTGATTCTAATACAATTATAACTATGCTGAATGAGAATATGACTCAGAGTGATATTAAGATAGTATTATATGAGATTTATACAAGATTAAAGGAAGGAGAGCAATTAGAAAATATTATTGATGGTTTTCCTTATTTTGATCATCTCTTTGTATCTATGTATAAGATGTATTTAAAGAATCCTGAAGAAATAGGCTCAATGAGGGGTTATTTAGATATTTCTCAGGAACAGATTACATATGCAGTGAACAAGTTTACTAAATTCTTTGTACCTATTGTTTATGGTTTTGTCGCATTTTTCGTCATCACTATTTATGTAGCGGTTATTATTCCGATGATGAATGTTATTGGAGATATTTAGGAGGTTCTATGAAAAATAATAAAGCAGGTTTTACTTTAATCGAAATGATATTCTGTATTTCCGTTATTCTTGTGATTTTATTACTTGTTATTCCTAATGTTACAAGTAAGAATAATGTAGTAAAAGGCAAAGGATGTGAAGCGCAGGTGGAAGTTGTTAATTCACAGATTATACTTTATCAGATAGAACATGATGAATTACCTACAAGTATTTCTCAATTAACATCTGGTTCTAATCCTTATCTCACTCAAAAACAGGCTACATGTCCAAATGGAAAATCTATTTATATATCAAATGGACAAGCTTATGTATAAGAAGGGATTTACAGTTATCGAGATGTTATTTGTTTTGTCTATTACAATCTTTTTATCATCACTTTGTATGACTATGCATACACGTACAATTAATGAACAAGAAGAAATAGCGCTTATTAAAGCCATGTTTGATGAAGCAAGAGCAATGGCTATAGTAGAAAAAGATACAGTAAAGGTATCAGTTTCTAATCATCGTATTGATTTGATTGGAAAGGAAAATAAGACATTGAATCTAGAGGAAGGCTATCAGTTTCTTACAAATCATACATTTACATATAATGATCATGGGCGTATTAAAATAGCCAAGACTCTTGTTTTAAAAACACCTCATCATACAAGAAAGTTTGTGTTTCAGTTAGGAAGTGGTGCTTATTATGTTACTTAATCATAAAGGAAATACACTTATTGAGTCACTTTTTGCATTGTCTATTTATTTGATGATTGTGGTTTATTTTGTTGGATCTTTAACTGTACTAAATAAGGCGCAACTGAGATTCAGACGTGCTCAAGAAAATAGTAATAAGCAGGAATTACGCATTGCAGAGGAAGGAGATGATCTCCAATCAAAACTCAAAGAGGCTTTACGCTCGTAGAAATGTTGTTGTCTTTAAGTATTTGTTTAATGATTGTTTTGAATGTACCTTCTATCATACGTGTCTTAAAGGTCCCTGTAGCGAGTTATAATCAGGATATTGCGGTAGGCGCTAAACAGCTTGCTGATTATCTTCTTGTTTCTAAGATTAAGACATATAGTGAAGATATTGGATATTATGATGAGAAAGGTGAAGAGAATACCATTATTTTTGATAAGAGAAGACTTGTTAAAACACCAGGGTATGAAATATTAATAACTGATATCGACGATGTCATTTTCTTTGAAAAAGATGCATATATGTATATGACTATTACGAGAGGACAACAGAAATATACATATATGATCTGTGACTTATATAGAAAGCAGGAAGATTATGTCGAGGAATAGAGGAAGCGTATTACAAGTAGTCTTAGTGATCTTCCTGATATTATTTACAAGTATATTTAGCTATTGTACGCTTGTATCAAGACAATATGAATTGTCACGCTTTCAGAGAATGATGAATGAACAAAGACGTATAGAAATACTGTTAAGAAGACATTGGCGTTCTACAATTGATCAAGACATTCTACTTAGTGATACCTATGAAATAGAAGAGAGTATTATTAGTTATACTGTAGATGATGATGGAAGGGATTATCTTATTGATTGTGATATTACTACAAAGTCTTATCACTATACAATGCAGGTTAAAATTGATATGGAAACTTTAGATATGCATGAGTGCATATATGGGCATTAATGGATACTTTACTTTATACTATTATATATGATATAATGGTGTACGATTAGAAAGGATGATATAAAGTTATGATTAATGCAACTGATTTAAGACCAGGAGTAACATTTGAATATGATGGCAATCTTTATGTATGTTTAGATTATAGCCACAACAAGACAGCACGTGCTGCTGCAAACATTCGTGTTAAGATGAAGAACATGAGAACAGGAACTACTACTGAAATGACTTTTGGTAGTAACGCAAAGGTAAAGAAGGCTCAGGTAGAAAAGAGCAAAATGCAGTATTTATATGACAATGCTGGTATGTTAGTATTCATGGATAATGAAACATACGACCAGGTTGAAATTCCTGCAGATCGCTTAGAATGGGAAATCAACTTCATGAAACCTTCTGATAATGTAGAAGTAACAAGCTATGAAGGTGAAATTTTAGGTGTCGCATTACCAGTCAATGTACCATTCAAGATTATTGAAACTGAAGCAGCAGTTAAAGGTGATACTGCAACAGGTGCAACTAAGTATGCAACCATTGAAACAGGTTACCAGATCAAAGTACCTTTATTTATTGAAGAAGGCGAAGTTGTTGTTGTAAATACAGTTGAAGGTAAATATTCAGGAAGAGCTTAAACTCTTCCTTTTTTCATAGGAGATAATGTATCAATACTTGTAATTATCCCTGTTTTCTTATAAAATATAAGGTAAAGAAAGAAGAGGTAATAGTATGGCACGTAATGAATATTATACATATAAGGATAGCCCAATTAATGGCGATATCATGATGAGTGTTCAAGTTTTTGATATTATCACTAAGCAGGTAGCTGCTGAAGATAAGGATATTAAGCTTGATACATCAAAAGGTTTTTCTGTGACAGGTACTAAGAATCTTGTGAACTGTACAATTAAAGATAATGAAGTTTATATTACAGTTCATGTTCGTATTAAATATGGTACAAACATTACAGCCAAGACAAAAGAATTACAGAAGAAAATTGCTTCTGGAATTAAAGAAATGGCTGCTGTAACAGTAAAGAGTGTTGATGTTGTAGTAGAAGCTATTGATTTCTAAAAGCAAGTCTAACTTGCTTTTATTTTTTTTGAAGAAGCAAAAAGAGGTAAAATCTTTTATAAAAAGTGTTGATGTGTTAAAATGAATGAGTATTATGGAGGTCCTTTAAAATGGAAAAAACAATTAGACAAATCGCTAGAGAAAAAGCAGTTATTGCAGTATATCAATGGTTAACAGTTGATGCATCTAAAGAAGAACTTAAGGAATATGTTCATGCTGATGAAGCATTGCTTGAAGGTAGATCAGCAGAACAATTCTGTTATTGGTTGATTGAAACAGTTATGGAAAATAAGAGTTCTTATGAAACTTTATTGAATACTAAATTAAAGAAAGGCTGGTCTTTTGATCGTTTAAATAAGATGGAACAGGCCATTCTTCTTGTTGCAACATGTGAATTATTAGAATCAGAATTAGATAAGAGTATTGTAATTAATGAAGCAGTTATTAATGCAAAACAGTATTGTGATGAAGATTCTTATAAATTCATTAATGGTGTTTTAACTGCAATCGAATAATGGAAAGACAATATGTAAGCGTACATGCTTTAAATCGTTATATTAAAGCTGTACTGGATAATGATATGCAGCTTCAGACTGTATATATTCGTGGCGAGATATCTAATTATCGTCCACATCCATCAGGTCATATGTATTTTACTTTAAAGGATGATCAGACAGAATCATCCATTAGTGCAATAATGTTTGCATCACAGGCACGTTATTTAAAGTTTAGACTAAGAGATGGTATGAAGGTATTTATCACAGCACAGGTTTCTGTATTTGAAAGAGCAGGAAGATATCAGCTTTATGTAAGAAGTATGCAGGAAGATGGTTTAGGTAATCTTTACCTTCGCTTCAATGAGTTAAAGCAGACCTTAGAAAGAGAAGGTCTCTTTAATACTATGCATAAAAAGGCTATACCTGTTATGCCTGAACGTTTAGCTATTCTTTCAGCTAAACAAGGGGCTGCCTTGCAGGATGTGTTACGTACACTTCATCAGCGTTATCCATTAGTTAGACGAGATATCTATCCTGTACCAGTGCAGGGCAGAGATGCTTATAAGTATATTGTAGAGACATTAAGTCAGATTGATCAATTGGGCTATTCTACTATTCTTCTTGTAAGAGGTGGAGGTTCTATTGAAGATCTATGGAATTTTAATGAAGAAGCACTTGCACGTTGTATCTATGATTTAAAAACACCTATTATTACAGGTGTAGGACATGAGACAGATTTTACATTAGTGGATTATGTCAGTGATTTACGTGCACCTACGCCTACTGCAGCTGCAGTAGCTGCAGTACCTTCTCAAAAGGAACTTTTAAGTCATCTCGAAAATAAGATTATGCAATTATCGAATGTCATGAGAAAGACTATTTATCTAGAAAAACAAAAGCTAGAAAAGTATACACATTCCTATGTTTTTACCGACCCTTCTAGAATATTCGAAATCAAATTCATGAAATTGGATAGCGTTCATCTTAAACTGAATAATTATAAAATTAGAATTAAACAAAAATCACATTATGAAATGCATAAAAAAGCAATTCAACTCAATACATTGATTAAACAGAAACAATTGATTGAGACAAAGAATATTAGTAATAAGCAGGAATTACTTAAAAATTGTTTTGAGAAATATTTGAAAAATAAAAAGACTTCTTTCTCTTATTGTATTGAGAAACTTGATTTATTAAGTCCTTTAAAAACATTACAAAGAGGTTATATCATTTCTAAAAAGAATGATTCTATCATTAAGAGTGTGAAAGATCTTCATACAGATGATACAATTACACTTGTTTATGCAGACGGTGAAAAAGAAGTTATAGTGAAGTAGGTGATGATATGGCAGAAAAGACATATGAAGAAGCAATGGCACGTTTAGATGAAATCATTGATTTATTAGAAAACAATGAAGCTTCCTTAGATGAGAGTTTAGATCTTTATAAAGAAGGCGTGTCACTCGCTGCATTTTGTGATACAAAATTAAAAAATGTAGACCAGGAAGTAACTAAAATTTTTGAGGAACATCAGTTAAAAGATTATCTAGGTGATGATGATGAATAATATGATTGAAGAAGTGAATGAACGATTAAAAGAAATCTTATCTCAATATCGTCCAGGTTTAGTAAAAGAAGCAATGACTTATTCTGTGATGGCTGGCGGTAAAAGATTAAGACCTCTTCTCTTTATTCAGACATTAAGAGCATATAATGTGGATTATCATAAATATATAGATATTGCATGTGCTATTGAAATGATACATACATATTCTTTGATTCATGATGATCTTCCAGGGATGGATAATGATGATTTGAGACGTGGTAAACCAACATGTCATAAACAATTTGATGAAGCCACTGCAATTTTAGCAGGTGATGCTTTATTGAATGAATCTATGAATGTGATTTTAAGAATGAATTTAGATGACGCACTTAAACTCAAGATATTAGGCTCTTTATATCAGGCATCTGGGATGGATGGAATGATTTATGGACAGCAGCAGGATATGTACTTTGAATCGCATAAGGCATCTCTTGAAGAATTGCAGGCTATTCATCGTGATAAGACAGGTGCACTTATTTCTGTACCGATGAAGATTGCTGGACTTATTGCGAAAGAAGAAGACGCAAACGCTTTAGAAGATATTGGATTCAAGCTTGGTCTTGCATTCCAGATTCAGGATGATATTCTAGATGTCACAAGTACAACTGAAACATTAGGTAAAAGAGTAGGTAGTGATATTATAAATCATAAGTCTACATATGTTTCATTACTTGGTTTAGAAGAGTCACAAAAGCGTGTAGAAGATTTATTTGAAGAATGTTTAGCTAATGTGTATGGTTTACAACTTAACCATGGATTGATGATTGAATTATTCCAAATTATTATGAAAAGAGTGAATTAAATGGAAATTAAGAAGATTGAGAATCCTCGATTCTTGAAACAATTGAATATTACAGAATTAAATCAATTATCACTGGACATAAGGAATTTTTTGATCGAAAATATTTCTCAGACTGGCGGTCATTTCTCTAGTAATCTTGGTATTGTGGAATTGACTGTTGCTCTTCATTACGTATTTGATTCACCTAATGATAAATTTCTTTTTGACGTCGGACATCAGTCTTATGTTCATAAGATTTTGACTGGTAGAGCATCTCAGTTTTCTATGTTAAAAAAATATGGTGGATTATGTGGTTTCCAGAATCGTCAGGAAAGTATTTATGATCCTTGGGAAGCGGGTCATTCTTCTACAGCTATATCAGGGGCAACAGGTCTGGCTCTTGCCCGAGATCTTAAAAAAGAAAAATTTGAAGTAGTAAGCGTGATTGGTGATGCTGCTTTAATGAGTGGAGAATCTTTAGAAGCACTCAATTTCCTTGGTGGTATAGATACAAAGGTTATTGTGATACTAAACGATAATAATATGTCTATTTCACGTAATGTAGGTGGATTATCTAATTTTTTATCTGATGTTAGAATGTCATATCAATATAACCAAGCTAAAAATAAGTATACTGAAATCCTTTCACAGTCTCCTATGGGACAGAAAATATTTGATGTGACTAAGAAGGTTAAGGATAAGGTAAAAAAGAAAATTTTACTCGATACACCATTTTCACAATTTGATTTAGATTATATTGGTCCAGTTGATGGACATAATATGGCTGAATTGATTCGTGCTCTAGAGACAGTAAAGAGTTTAGATCATAGTGTTGTACTCCATGTCCTTACTAAAAAAGGAAAGGGATATGAACCAGCAGAAAATGATCATTCAGGTGTTTATCATAGTGTTGCACCTTTTGACATATCTAATGGTGTGCAAAAAGTTGTTGATGATGAAAAACATTCTTGGAGTCAATCAGTAAGTGAACATATTGAGTATTTGATGAGTAAGAATGATGATATATGTGTGATAACTCCTGCAATGATTACAGGAAGCCGTTTACAGAATATCTTTAAAAAGTATCCTGAACGTTCATTTGATGTGGGTATTGCAGAAGAACATGCGATGACTCTTGCAGCAGGTCTTTCTCAAGGAGGAGAGTTTCCGTTCCTAAGTGTTTATTCTTCTTTCTTACAGCGTGCTTATGATCAATTGAATCATGATATTGCGAGAATGAAACTTCCATGTCTTATTGGAATTGATCGTGCAGGACTTGTGGGTGGTGATGGTGCAACACATCATGGTGTCTTTGATATTGGTTTGATTGCGCCTATTCCAGGAGTAGTTATCATGGCTCCAAAAGATGAGGTAGAGGCGCAGAAACTTATCAATACAGCATATTATAATAAAGATAATCCGTATGTGATGCGTTATTCTAAAAATAAAGTCGTTAATACTCATCAACATACTGATGAGACTATCAAACTAGGTCAGTGGGAATTAATTAAAGAAGCAAATGATGCAATGATTAATGTCGTGACTTATGGTGATAATGTGAATGTTGTAGTAGAAATGGCAGAAGAAGATCATCTACCTATTAATATTATTAATGCACGATTTATTAAGCCGTTAGATAGAGAAATGTTGAATAGAATAAGTGATAAACCAATTATTGTTTATGAAACAGATCTTATCAATGGATCTTTAGGCAGTATCATGAGCTTATATTATGAAAAGAATCATATAGATGTTGATATGAGTTTTATAGGTATTGAAGATCACTATGTCACTTTTGGAGATAATGAATCCTTATATAAACAGGAACATATTTCGTTGAATGATTTGAAAAATAAAATTGAGGAAATAAAACATGAAAAAAGAAAGAATTGATATTTTATGTGTCCAGCAGGGGTTGTTTGAGTCTAGAAATCAAGCTCAAAGAGCCATTATGGCGGGCATTGTAAGAGATGAAAATGATTATATTGATAAGCCAGGAACAAAGATTCCAGTTAATACAAAACTTTTTGTCAAGGGCGAAAAATTAAAATATGTATCACGAGGTGGTTTAAAACTTGAAAAAGCGATTGAACTATACAATTTAGATCTTACAGATGTCATTATGATTGATATTGGTTCATCTACTGGAGGCTTTACTGATTGTGCGCTTCAGCATGGGGCAAAGAAGGTTTATGCTGTAGATGTAGGAACCAATCAGCTTGTCTGGAAGCTTCGTAATGATGAACGTGTAGAAGTCATGGAACAATATAATTTCCGTTATGCTAAGCTTGATGATTTTAAGTATGGCATGCCTACATTTGCTTCTATTGATGTTTCTTTTATTTCTTTAAGACATATGTTCAGTGCATTAAAGAATGTGATTGCGCCTGATGGTGTAATCGTATCTTTAATCAAGCCTCAGTTTGAAGCAGGTAAAGACGATGTTGGAAAACATGGTATTGTAAAGGATTCAAAGGTTCATAAAAGAGTTATTGAAGAAGTCATTGGCTATGCAAATGATAATGGTTTCTCTTTAAAAGGTTTAACATTCTCACCTATTACTGGTGGGGAAGGTAATATTGAATTCTTAGGTTATTTTGTAAATGATCATCAAGAGAATTCAGTTTATTGTATTGATGATGTTGTAAGTGAAGCACATAAACATTTTAATGAAAGTAGGTGATTTTAAATGTTGAAAAGTCTGTTTATCTCTTCTTTTGTCATTATAGATCAAACAACTGTTGACTTTGATGAAGGCATGACGGCTTTAACAGGTGAAACAGGTGCAGGTAAATCTATTATTATTAATGCGCTCGAACAATTATGTGGTGCAAGAGCATCTTCTTCACTTGTAAGAAAAGGCTCTAAGAAAGCAGTCATTGAAGGTGTTTTTGATATGAATGATTCAATTCAGAAGATTCTAGACGAATTGAATATAGATGGTGATGATGATCTTATTATCACAAAAGAGATATTGGTCAATGGACGTTCAACAATTAAAATTAATTATCGTACTGTCACTAATAGTGCTTTAAAACAAGTGGCTCCCTACTTATTAGATATTCATTCACAATATCAGACACAGGAAATTTTTAATGTGAAAAATCATTTAAAGATATTGCAGTCATTTATGAATCACCAGGATGACTCATTGCTATCTGAATATCATAAACACTACTTTGAATATAAGAAAATATCACAGAAGATCAAGAAGCTTGAACAAGAGGATCTGAGTGATGAAAGAATAGAATATTATCAGAAACAGTATGATGAATTAAAGGATTTTGAATATACAGATGAAATAATTGATCAGCTTGAAGAAGAACTTAGAATGATGAAAAACTATGAATCCATGCATAAATATATGACTGATTTTAATGGGGCTATGTCTGACAAGCAAGGTGCATTAAATCAAATAAATGATGCATTAAGCGCACTTGGTCATATGAATGATACAGAATCATTTAGTGCATTATATGATGAATTCTATAATCAATATTATAGTATGCAGGATATTGTAGATCGCATAGAAACAGCCTTTGACTCTATTGATTTTGATGAATATCGTTTCAATGAACTACAGGAAGAACTTTTTACTATTCATCGTCTGCAAAGAAAGTATGGATACTCAGTAGATGACATCTATCAGGCACAGACAGAATTAAAAGAAAAGCTAGATGCCGCGTTGAATCGTGAAGATGTGCTTGCTGATTTAAATAAACAAAAAGATCAAGCTTATCATGAAGCATATCAGATTGCGTCAAAACTAACATCGTTAAGAGAAGAACAGGGACTCATTTTTGTTGATGCACTAGAAAAAGAATTAAAAGATCTTTATTTACCTGATGCAAAGCTAAAGGTAGATATAAAGGAATGCAGTCTTAGTGATACTGGAAAAGACGACATTACGTTTATGGTTTCTATGAACAAGGGACAGGCTTTTACTCCTTTAAATGAAACAGCAAGTGGTGGTGAAATATCACGTTTGATGTTAGCCATTAAAACAATTACTATGAATCAAAACCAAATGAATACACTTGTTTTTGATGAAATTGATACAGGTGTGAGTGGTAAAGTTGCTGATGCAATTGGATTAAAGATGCATTCTATTTCATTAAACAATCAAGTATTATGTATTACACATTTGCCTCAAGTGGCCATTCATGCTGATCATCATTATGCGATTAAGAAATTATCTCATGATGAAGAAACCTATTCAACGCTTGCAGTATTAAGCGAGGATGAAAGAATAGAAGAAATTGCGAAGATGCTTTCTGGTGATGTGGTTACAGCAGAAGCAATCGATAATGCGAAAAGATTATTACACGGATGAGCATATAATACATATGCTCATTTTTTAGGAGGTTAGCCATGCGTATTATATTTCATATAGATATGAATGCATTTTATGCGAATTGTGAGATTTCTCAGCATCCAGAATTAAAAGGGAAACCCATTGTCATTAGTCATAATTCTAAAAGAAGTGTTGTCTCTACTGCTTCTTATGAAGCGAGAGAATTTGGTGTTCATTCCGCAATGCCTCTATTTATGGCAAAAGAGAAATGTCCTGATCTAATAGTAGTAGAACCACATTTTAATCTTTATCATGAATTGTCACAAAGATTTTTTGAGATTGTTTATAAGTATAGTAAAAAGGTAGAAATAGCCAGCATTGATGAATGTTATGTGGATATGAGCGATTATTTTACATTAACTCATGCGCAGCCTTATGCAGTCGCAAAAGAAATTCAAGACAATATTCTATCCACTTTATCTCTTCCTTGTTCTATTGGAATATCTCCCAATAAGTTTCTTTCTAAAATGGCTTCTGATATGAAAAAACCTTTAGGTATTACTATTATTACTCAAAGAAACTTAAAAGAAGTATTATGGCCTATAAAAGTAGGGGATATGTATGGCATAGGAAAAAAGACAGCACCTAAACTAGAAGAAGTGGGCATTAAGACAATTGCGGATATTGCGAATTATGATAACTATCAGACAATTAGACAATTTCTAGGAAAGAATACACTTATATATTATAATCGTGCCAATGGTAGAGATTTATCGCCTGTTGTTTATGAAGATACGGATATGAAATCTATTGGTCATTCTACAACTTTTGAAAGTGATATTAGTGATGAAGATAGCTTAAAAGAGGAATTCAAGAAGGTATGTTTAACTGTAGCTGAACGTGCATCAAAACATGATATGTATTCTAACTGTGTTGTGATTACATTAAAATATACAAGATTTAAAAGTGTTACAAGACAAATGCTGGTACAGGAATATATGAATGATTATGAGAAAATATATAGTTATGTGATGATGCTTTTTAATAAGCATTATACTCATGAACCATTAAGACTTATTGGTGTTACTCTTAATAATGTGAAAAGAAAAGAAGCAATCATCGAACAGATGAATATATTTGATACAAAGAATGAAGCAGTAGATCCTATTGATAGTTTGATTGAAAATATCAATAAAATGACGAGTGCACATCTGATTAAAGCAAAAGACTATCATATAAATGGAAAAAGTTAAAAAAAGTTGTTATAATTATGCAAGAGGTGTGACACGTGCAAGATTATGATTTAAAAGATTTTAAGAGCTATTTAATGTTTGAACGAGGATTAAGCGAGAATACTGTAGATGGTTATATGAGAGATCTAAGAGCTTTTTATGATTATATTGATTATGATATCAAAAAGTTTGATTTGGCTCATCTAGACACTTATTTTAGCGAATTAAAGGATGATGGGTATAAAGTAACTTCTATTCGAAGAAAAATTGTATCTTTAAGACAGTATAATGAGTTTCTTTCTCGTACAAAAGGGATGAAGGATGTGATGTCCCAATATGAATTACCTAAAACAGAAAAGAAACTTCCACAAGTATTAAGCTTAGAAGAAATAGTTAAGGTGATTAATCATATTGATGATACGACCCCTGTGGGGAAAAGAAATAAGTCAATGATGCTTCTTCTTGTTAGTACAGGTATGAGAATAAGTGAACTCGTTCATTTAGAAATCAATGATATCAATCATTCAGTGTCTAATGTTCGTGTAATAGGTAAAGGTAATAAAGAAAGACTTATTCCTTTAGATCAAGAGACATTTCATTATGTTTATAACTATATGCAAAATGAACGCTCTTTCTTTGATAAGAAAAATAGCCTTTGGCTTTTTATGATGAACGATGGTCGTCGTATGACAAGAGAAAACTTCTACAACATTTTACAAAAACTAGTATTAGAAGCAGGGGTACGAGATCATTTTACACCCCATATGTTAAGACATACATTTGCGACTACGTTATTGGAAAATCATTGTGATTTAAGATCTATCCAGGTGATGCTTGGACATCAGGATATTTCAACCACAACAATATATACACATGTAACGCATAAGCAAATCATGGATGACTATAATAAGTTTCACCCAGGTAATGCAAAGAGGAAATTATAAGTAATTGAATATATTGTCTAATGTGTTTGATCGTGTTTATATATACTCAGAGAGAGCGTTAAAATGAACACATTAAATATCACAAATTATAAACCAAAGGATTTTGCTGCACTTTTAGGCGTATCTGTTAAGATATTATAACGTTTAGCTAGTGAAGGAAATTTAAAGGCAAACCGACCCCAAACTAAAGGCATTATTATACTTACAATCATCATTTACTAAATCAAGTTGCATTTTTAAGATAGTCTTGTAATGTAAAAGAATTATTTGAATACCCACAAACCACAGGATAGTAAAAATTAAATTATATAAACGCCTATAAATCGGCGTTCATGAAGCTGAACTTGATGCATAGATTTTCCATTTGTACTATAATTAGATTAGAAATCAGATGGAGAACTCATGCAGGATATTGTTTCAATACTTTATGTGTTCTCCTGCAGGTTGCAAAGGGCTTCGTAAGTATAAAAAAATGATAGAAAGGGATGAGGAAATTGCTGAAGAGCTTCAAGACGGAAATAAATCCGACAGAGGAGCAGAAAGTCAAGATTCGTAAAACAATAGGTACTTGCAGATTTATCTATAACTTCTATCTTGCTCATAATAAGGAGCTTCATGAAAGTGGCAAAAAGTTTATGAGCAGCAGCCAGTTTAGAGTATGGCTTAACAATGAGTTTCTTCCGAGCCATCCAGAATATTCCTGGATCAAGGAAGCTTATTCAAAATCGGTAACACAGGCAGTAAATAACGGACAGACCGCATTTAAAAGATTCTTTAATCACAAGAGCGCCTTTCCAAAATTTAAGAAGAAAGGCAGGTCTGATGTGAAAATGTATTTTGTAAGGAATAATCCAAAAGATTGTCATTGTGAAAGACACAGAATCAAGATTCCGTCACTTGGCTGGGTACGCATCAAAGAGAAAGGATATATTCCAACTACAAAAGATGGATATGTAATTAAGAGCGGTCATGTCTCAATAAAGGCTGACAGATACTATGTTTCAGTTCTTATAGAAATCCCAGATAAAAGGATAGCCAGTAATTCAGGTGAAGGAATTGGCATTGGCCTTGGATCAAAGGACTTTGTGATTGTTTCTAATGGAAAAACTTATAAGAACATCAACAAATCTGCCAGATTAAAGAAGCTTGAAAAAAAGCTTAGTCGAGAACAGAGAAGTCTTTCTCGAAAGTATGAAAATCAAAAGAAAGGAGAGCCCACTCAAAAAAGAAATATACAGAAACAGAGGCTCAAGATACAGAAGCTTCATCATAGAATAGATAATATTCGTACTGATTACATCAATAAGACAATCGCAGAGATAGTGAA
>NZ_JBEHVX010000005.1:0-47573 GCF_040227455.1 Catenibacterium sp. RTP21428st1_D7_RTP21428_210409
AGAAGATTCGTTCGACTTGCATGTATTAGGCACGCCGCCAGCGTTCATCCTGAGCCAGGATCAAACTCTCCACGAAAATATGTGAAGAGCTGATGTTCAGCTCATCAATTAAATGTTTTCAAACAAATCTGACGTGTATCTGTTCAGTTTTCAATGTTCTGTCTCAGCCCGTCTCCCGGACTGCCTGTCTATAATACCCAATATCACAGCGTTTGTAAAGTGTTTTTTGGACATTTTTTTGTTTATCTTCTTTTATATCGCGTTTTTAGCCCTTATATGCTTCATAATTTAAAATTAATTATTTTATCACCTAATACAATAATATGCTTTATACATGCTTTTTATGCTAAATAGACAAAAAAAGCATCCCATTATGTGGGATGCTGTATTGGTATTTATGAAATTAAGCTAATTTCTTATAAACATCAATAAATTCCTGAGCTAAATCGATAACTACTAATGCGCACATTAAGTGATCCTGTGCATGTACCATTAATAAGTTAAGTGGAGTTTTTTCTCCTCTGATTTCAGCCTGGATTAATTCAGTCTGAGCATGATGAGCTTCGTTAACTGTTTCTTTAGCAGTCTGAATTGATTCATCTGCCTTTTCGATGTCTCCTGCTTTTGCATACTGAATTGCTTCAATTGCTGAGCTTCTTGCGCTACCAGCATTAACAATTAAGTTAATGACTGTCTGTTCCTGTTCGTCCATTTTAATTCTCCTTTAACAACAATTCCAGATTTCATCTGTGCCTCTATTATAGCAACTCTTGAAAGCAATTTCAACACTCTTTTACAATATGCCAAAATTAGTCTTTGATGTAGTTAAAATGCTTACATGCAGCAGTGATTCCTTCTTCTTCAATATTAGTTGTAATATATTTTGCGACTGATTTAAGTTCTGGTACTGCATTACCCATTGCTATACCTTGTCCTGTTTCTTCAATCATTTCTATATCATTACGTCCATCACCAAAAGCAATGGTATCATCAATACTTCTTCCTAGTTCCTTCACTAATTCTTTAATTCCTACTGCTTTAGATGAACCCTTAAGGGTCAAATCAAAAGAACGGTCACTTTGATGTCTCTGTACATCAAAATAAGGACTTAAAGCTTCTACCATGACTGGAATATCATCCTTAGAATTGACTACTATCATTCCGATATAAGTTTCTATATTCTTATAATCAAATGAATCAATGATTGTTTCTTCCTTCATACCCCAGTTATTTGCGAATGCCTGATGGACTGGATCTTTTGAATCTCTGACATAAATATAATCATTACCTTCAAAGTAAAAGTTAAAATGATGTTTTTCACATAGATCCATGGTTGCTTTAATTGCTTTGGCTGGTACGACATTCTTATAGACACATTTGCCTTTATACTCTACATAAGCCCCATTACATGTCACATATCCTGAAAATGGATACTTCATAACACCATCCACAATAAAACATTTACATCTACCTGTTGATAAGAATACATCATGTCCTTCTTCCTTTAGTTTATCTAAAGTACGGATAGTTTTAGGTGTGATTTCATATATATCCTGATTACAATCAATAAGTGTCCCATCTATATCAAAAAAGAATAATTTACTCATACTTCAATCTCCTTTTCTAGCAAGTACTTCCATTATATCAAATGTATGCAGAAATAAAACCAATTAAGATCAGTCTCATAAAATCTTTAATAAACGTTAAAAAAGATGGGTATTTCTACCCATCTCACTAACATTCTCCATCAAATACTTCTGGAAGGAATACTTTATGTGTTTTACTTCTATGTCTGACAATTACGTAAGTAAGAAGTACAGATACAACAAGTAAACCAACGAAGAATAAGATTTCTGTTGTAGGAACTGCAGTTGCATTCGCAATCACTGATCTAAATCCATTTACACTATATGTGAATGGTACAAATGGATGTAATACTGTATACCAATGTGGTGCAGTTTCTAGTGGATAAGTACCAGCAGAAGCACCAAGGTTAAATACCATGAAGATTAAAGCGATAAATTCACCGATACGACCAAATGCGATTGCAAGGAATGCGATGAATGCCATAAAGGCAAGTGATAATAAGAGCATGAATGCGATACATAATCCTGGTCTAGCAGGAGTGAATCCACAAAATCCTCTTAAGCTGAAGTATAAGATTAATGCCTGTACAAATGATAATGGAACCATGACTGTAGCTTTTGCAAGTAAGAACTTTACTGGGCTATCAGTAGTAGTCATACCCTTACCAAATGGATACATTAAGCTTAATGCCATACATGCAACATATAAAGCAACACTCATCATATAAGGTGCCATTGCATGACCATTGTTTGGCATATTAGTTATTTCTTTCTTTTGTGTATCTACTGGAGTAGACATCTGTTTGTATGTCTTGTTAGTAGATTTGATATTACTCTTCTTAGAAGCATCTTTTAAGCTGCTTGTAAGTGTATTAGTTCCTTCACCAATAGTAGTTAATCCTTCACCTAATGTTGCAGATCCTGCTGCTAACTGATTAGATCCAGAACTGATCTTTAATGCACCATCAGCTAACTGAGAAGCACCACTATTTAAAGTTTTATTGTTTGAAGCAAGCGTACCTAAACCATTATTTACCTGTTTAACGCCACCTGTATAAGTCTTTAAACCACTCTGTAATGTACCTAAACCTTCATCAATCTGGCTTACTGCACCAACCATACCAACTGAATTAGAAGTTCCCTTCATATTAGCCTGTACAGTCTTTAGGTTAGTTACTAATGAACCAACTGCTGTGTTATTGGCAGTTGCTAACTGCTGTGAACTTGCTAATAACTGCTGAGTCTTAGCATTGGCTGCAGTCTGATTCTTTAATACAGCTGCATTACCATTTAACAATGTAGATAACTGTTTTAAATCATCTGTATTGATACTAGATGATAACTGAGATGCAACCTGCTGTAATGTAGCAGCCTGAGTTGCATGGCTTGTAGCCTTCAACATTAATTCTTGAGCGGCCTGTGGTTGGGTTGCCTGTAATTGTTCAGCCTGTTTCTTTTCCGCTGCAGCTAACTGATTTAACTGAGCTGCATTGTTATTCATTGTTGAGATAGTAGTAGATAATGTAGAAATCATACCGTCAACTTTCTTAGCTGCCTGGGCATCATTTTCTACTAAGTTATTACTATCAATAGCGCCCTGGATCTCAGTTAATGCTGCAGATAACTGTTTAGAACTTTCTTCAATCTGTTTATTGCTAGAAGTCAATGTATTTAACTGACCAGCACTTGCATTAATTCCATCACCTAACTGCTTTTCGGCTGCCTGAACAGCGCTTAATAATTGTGAACTACCAGCTTTTAACTGAGCAGCACCATTGTTTAAAGTGGCACTGTTGTTGTCTAACTGCTGTGCACCAGCTTTCGCAGTAGAGACGCCTTTTGTATAAGCACTTAATCCCTTCACTAAAGAATCAGCACCATCATTGAATACTAATGCACTTGAAGCAAGTGTATTCAAATTTTCTGTAATAGTGGCATTACCATCTTTGGCTGTATTGACACCATCACTTAATTTCTGTGAACCTTCTGCGGCTGTTTTAAATCCTTTGCTTAATGTTTTTACATTCTTAAATAAGATCTTTGAGTAAGTCTTAGTCACTGTTGATGAAATTTCAGCTTTTACTTTAGCCATTGCTGACTCATCCATTTTAGTTGCGACGTAGTTTGTCTGTGGATTTGTTGTATATGTGAGCATCATTGTCTGTGGATCATCATCCAATAATGTCGTCGCATTTTTAGAGAAGTTTTCAGGAATAGTAATTATCATGTAATACTTTCCGTCTTTTAAACCTTTCTGTGCTTTACTAGAAGAAACAATATTGAAATCCATTGAATCATTCTTCGCAAGTTTATCACTTAACTGTTTACCAATATCCATAGTAGAACCATTATATTCAACTTCTTTATCCTTATTTACAACGGCTACTGGAAGCTGATCTGTTTGACCATATGGATCCCACATAGAACCTAAGAAAACACAAGCATAAATCATTGGAATGATCATGATTGCACAAAGTACAATTTTAAGCCATGTACTTTTCGCAATGTTTTTCCATTCTGCTTTAATCATATTACCCTTTCCTTTCTGTCATCTTCCTAATGACTAGTAGTCATTTTAGTTGACCGTTAGTCATTTATCAATTTACAAATAAGGCGATTTGATAAAAAAGCATGATGTAAGCGTATATCATTTTTTTTAAAAAGCATAAAAAAAGACTGCTGACATAAGTCAACAGTCTAATGAACTAAAATTATTCAATGATTTCAGTTACGTTACCAGCACCTACAGTACGTCCACCTTCACGGATAGAGAACTTAGTACCGTTTTCGATAGCGATTGCGTGAATTAATTCTACAGTGAATTCTACGTTATCGCCTGGCATAACCATTTCAGTTCCTTCTGGTAATTCGATAACACCAGTGATATCAGTAGTTCTGAAATAGAACTGTGGTCTATAGTTACCGAAGAATGGAGTATGACGTCCACCTTCATCTTTAGTTAGTACATAAACATGAGCGTTGAATTTCTTATGTGGATGTACTGAACCAGGTTTAGCTAATACCTGACCTCTTTCGATCTGGTCTCTGTTGATACCTCTTAAAAGAACACCAACGTTATCACCAGCTAGAGCGTAGTCAAGTAACTTTCTGAACATTTCGATACCTGTAGCAACTGTCTTCTGAGTTTCATGGATACCGACGATTTCAAGTTCATCGTTAAGGTTTAACTGACCACGTTCAACTCTACCAGTAGCAACTGTACCACGACCAGTGATTGTGAATACATCTTCAACTGGCATTAAGAATGGCTTATCAGTTTCACGAGCTGGATCTGGGATATAAGAATCCATAGTGTCTAATAATTCATGGATTGCAGGAGTCCACTGTGGATCCCCTTCAAGAGCCTTTAATGCAGAACCACGGATGATTGGAGTGTCATCTCCTGGATAGTCGTATTCAGATAATAAATCACGAACTTCCATTTCTACTAAGTCGATTAATTCTTCGTCATCAACCATATCGCACTTATTTAAGAATACGATGATGTATGGAACACCAACCTGACGAGATAATAAGATATGTTCTCTTGTCTGAGGCATAGGTCCATCAGTTGCAGCTACTACTAAGATAGCACCATCCATCTGAGCAGCACCAGTGATCATGTTCTTGATGTAGTCAGCATGGCCTGGACAGTCAACGTGTGCATAGTGACGATGAGCAGTTTCATATTCAACGTGTGCAGTGTTGATTGTGATACCACGTTCTTTTTCTTCTGGAGCAGCATCGATTGCAGCATAGTCCATAGCTTTAGCCTGACCTTCACTAGCTAATACAGTAGTGATAGCAGCTGTTAAAGTAGTTTTACCATGGTCAACGTGACCGATAGTACCAATATTTACGTGAGTTTTCTCACGGTTAAATTTTTCCTTAGCCATTTAAGGTTATCCTCCTATATACTTCTAAAATTTTACATAACTATTTTAATCGATTTTATTGAGAATTGCAATAAAAATCATAGTTATTCTTATTTTACGCCGTTCTTTTTAATGATTTCTTCCTTGATTGATTTAGGAACAGGTTCATAACGGTCGAACTGCATTGTATAGTTACCACGACCCTGTGTGAATGATCTTAAGTCTGTTGCATAACCGAACATTTCAGCTAGAGGTACAGAAGCTTCAACCATTACAGCATTTCCTCTTTCTTCCTGACCATCGATCATACCACGTCTAGATGAGATATCACCCATAACGCTTCCTAAGTATTCAGAAGGTGCAGTTACTTCTACCTTCATGATCGGTTCAAGGATTACTGGAGCACACTTCTTACCAGCAGCTTTTAATGCCATAGAAGCAGCTACTTTATATGCCATTTCTGATGAATCGACATCATGGTAAGAACCGTCGAATAATGTAGCCTTAACGTCAAGTACTGGGTAACCAGCAATCATACCAGTTTCTAAAGCGTCTTCAAGACCAACTTTTACAGAACCGATATATTCTCTTGGAACTGATCCACCAACAACAGCGTCAACGAATTCAAATCCTTTACCTTCATTAGGTTCGAACTTGATCCAAACGTGACCGTACTGACCACGACCACCAGACTGTTTAATGTATTTACCTTCACATTCAGCAGCCTGAGTAATAGTTTCTCTATAAGCAACCTGAGGAGCACCAACGTTTGCTTCTACATGGAATTCTCTCTTTAATCTGTCAACGATGACATCAAGGTGTAATTCACCCATACCAGCGATGATAGTATCACCAGTTTCAGGGTTTGTAGATGTTCTGAAAGTTGGGTCTTCTTCAGCTAATTTAACTAAAGCTTCACCAAGTTTGTTCTGGTCAGCTTTTGTCTTAGGTTCAATTGCTAATTCGATAACTGGTTCTGGGAATTCCATCTTTTCAAGGATAACGAAATCGTTTTCCGCACAAAGAGTATCACCAGTTGTAGTGTTCTTGAAACCTACTGCAGCAGCGATATCACCAGCATAAACTTCATCAATTTCTTTACGTGTATTAGCGTGCATTAATAAGATACGACCAAGTCTTTCTTTCTTATCTTTTGTTGAGTTCAATACATATGAACCAGCAGTTGCAGTACCAGAGTATACACGGAAGAAAGTTAACTTACCTACGAATGGGTCAGTCATAACTTTGAATGCTAAAGCTGAGAATGGTTCTTCATCAGATGCATGACGGTCAACTTCGTTACCATCAATGTCAACACCCTTGATTGCAGGGATGTCAGTTGGAGCTGGTAAGTAGTCAACTACAGCATCAAGCATTGGCTGTACACCCTTATCTTTGTAAGCAGAACCACAAAGAACTGGGAATAATTCTACAGCGATTGTACCCTTACGGATAGCAGCTTTAACATCTTCGATTGCAGGTTCTTCACCTTCAAGAATCTGCATCATTAAATCATCATCAAATGAAGCAGCAGCTTCTAATAAAGTCTGATGATATTCTTCAGCCTGATCAACATATTCAGCTGGGATTTCTTTTTCGATTACATCAATACCTTCAGCACCATCGAAATAGATAGCTTTCATCTTTAATAAGTCAATGACACCTTCGAATGTATCTTCAGCACCGATAGGTAACTGTAATGCAACAGCATTAGCACCTAATCTTGAATTTAATGAGTTAAGTGACATGATGAAATCAGCACCAGTAGCGTCCATCTTGTTTGAGAAAACAATTCTTGGTACGCCATAAGTAGTAGCCTGTCTCCAAACTGTTTCAGTCTGAGGTTCTACACCTGCTTTAGAGTCAAGTACTGTAACGGCACCATCAAGTACACGTAGTGAACGTTCAACTTCTACAGTGAAGTCTACGTGGCCTGGTGTATCGATGATGTTAATACGATGTCCTTTCCAGTGAGCTGTAGTTGCAGCAGAAGTGATAGTGATACCACGTTCTTTTTCCTGTACCATCCAGTCCATCTGAGATCCACCATCATGAGTTTCACCAATTTTATGGATTTTACCTGTATAGTAAAGAACACGTTCAGTAGTAGTTGTTTTACCAGCATCGATGTGAGCCATGATACCGATATTACGTGTTTTTTCTAATGGAAATTCACGAGCCATAATTTTCTCCTTTCAAATACTTTTTCTTTTAATTTATATTTAATAAAGATATTACCAACGGAAATGTGCGAAAGCTTTGTTAGCTTCTGCCATTTTATGAGTATCTTCTTTCTTCTTAACAGCAGCACCTGTACCGTTAGATGCATCGATAATTTCGTTAGCTAAACGATCAACCATTGTATTTTCGTTTCTTAAACGAGAATAGTTAGTTAACCATCTTAAACCTAAAGTCATTCTTCTTTCAGGTGTTACTTCAACTGGTACCTGGTAGTTAGCACCACCAACACGTCTTACCTTTAATTCAAGTACAGGCATGATGTTGTTGATAGCTGCGTCGAATACTTCCATAGCTGGCTTTCCAGTCTTTTCTTCAACTTTTTTGAATGCTTCATATAAGATGTTCTGAGCAACACCTTTTTTACCATCTAACATGATGTTGTTAATAAGCTTAGTGATTGTTTTACTATTGTAAATTGGATCAGGTAAAACATCTCTTTTCGCAATACGTCCTTTTCTAGACATCGGCAAATTCTCCTCTCTCTATTTTATTAATTTAAAAATTTATTTCTTAGGCTTTTTAGCTCCGTATAATGAGCGGCTCTGCATACGATCTTTAACACCAGCACAGTCCATAGTACCACGGATAATATGGTAACGAACCCCTGGTAAGTCCTTAACACGACCACCACGAATTAATACAACAGAGTGTTCCTGAAGGTTATGACCGATACCAGGAATGTAAGCTGTAACTTCTAATCCATTTGATAATCTAACACGGGCATATTTACGTAATGCTGAGTTAGGCTTCTTTGGTGTCATTGTAGCAACACGGGTACAAACGCCACGCTTCTGAGGTGAATTATCATTAGTTGGTCTTTTTGCTAATGAGTTGTAACCTCTATTTAAAGCTGGAGACTTACCCTTTTTAGTCTTTTCGCTACGTCCTTTTCTTACTAATTGGTTAATTGTAGGCATGATTTTCTCCTTTCTAATTCTAACACACAATTCCGGGTGTTTCACAAATTTGTTTTTATATATGTGCCCTCATCGGACACCTTTGTCAGTATATGACAAATAAAAGTCCTAGTCAACAACTTTTTTTATTTTTTTGTTAATCTAGGTTCAATTTTCATGATAGATGATCTGTTTAGCCATTCCACCATCAATACAGATGCCCTCACCATTGATAAATGATGCCTCTGATGAACATAAGAATAAGATCATAGAAGAAATATCCTGTGTATATATTCCTATAAGTATTAATCCATCCTTTCAAAATAGAATTTACTTTCTAACTCATCATTAATGCGTATTTAAGGGCTAATATGCCACCTTTACAGCAGTACAGCAATCTTGTATTAACTTAGCTCATATGGTCTCTAGAAAGCGAAATATTGATAATTACAGAATTTCTAGATAAAATTACCTACCCTATTCCATGTGTGCTACCTTTGACAACTACAATTGCATAAATCCATGTACTTCTCATTATATATGAAAACACTATGGATATTTGTCCATAGTGTTTCTTATTAATTAAGCGTCATGGTGAGCAGAAACAAATTCTTCTGCTTCATCAAACATTGTAGATTCAGGAGTGAAGTTTTCAGCTTCTTCTCTTGATTTTTCAAGTTCAGCCTGCTGAGCAGCTTCTTCTTCCTCTCTCTTAATTGTTTCGTCAGACTTTAAAGGTCCTCTTAAGCCAGTACCTGCTGGTAATAGCTTACCGATAATAACGTTTTCTTTCAGACCCTTAAGTGGATCGACTTTACCTCTGATGGCAGCATCAGTAAGAATTCTTGTAGTTTCCTGGAATGATGCAGCTGATAACCAAGAATCAGTTTCTAATGAAGCCTTAGTAATACCAAGTAAGATTGGTCTACCTACAGCTGGATGTTTACCTTCCTTAAGAACCTGTCTGTTTAATTCAGTGAAGTTCTTAACTGAAACGTGAGATCCTGGTAATGCTTCTGTATCTCCACCTTCTACGATCTTCATTCTTCTCATCATCTGCTGAATGATGATTTCGATATGCTTATCAGAAATTTCGATACCCTGTAATCTATATACCTGCTGTACTTCTTTTAAGATGTAGTTTTCTACAGCTTCTGCAGAGGCAACAGATAATAATTCTTTTGGAGAGATAGAACCTTCAGTAATCTTATCACCTGGTTCAACAATATCTCCTTCTTTTACAGCTAACTTAGCACCAATTGGTGTTAAGTAAGTCTTAGTTTCAAGATCATTTGCGACAGTTACTTCTGAACGCTGATTGTTATGGTCACCCTGAGTTGTAATTGATGAAACATGTCCATTGATTTCAGAAATAATAGACTTAGCTTTTGGAACACGTGCTTCAAACAATTCCTGGATACGAGGAAGACCCTGTGTGATATCGGCGTCACCGGCAACACCACCCATGTGGAATGTACGCATTGTAAGCTGAGTACCTGGTTCACCGATTGACTGTGCAGCCATAATACCGATTGTTTCACCAAGTAATACTTCCTGACCAGTTGCTAAGTTTAGACCATAGCACTTACGGCAGATACCGTTCTTAGACTTACATCCGAAGATGTTTCTAATTTCAACAGTCTTGATACCAGCATCAGATACTGCTTTTGCTGATTTTTCGTTCATTAATTCATTTGCATGAACAATGATTTCACCAGTTGCTGGATCAACAATATCCTTTAATGATGTACGACCAACAAGTCTGTCTACTAATGGTACGATAATGTTACCATCAGCCGTATTGATTAATGCAGATACTTCGAATCCCTTATCAGTATGACAATCGTCTTCTGTGATAATAACTTCCTGAGCTACATCGACAAGACGTCTTGTTAAGTAACCTGAATCGGCAGTCTTTAAGGCTGTATCTGTAGAACCTTTACGGGCACCATGTGTAGAAATGAAGAATTCTGATGCAGTTAAACCTTCACGAAGAGCAGACTTGATAGGAAGTTCGATAGTTTCACCCTTAGGGTTACTCATCAATCCACGCATACCTACAAGCTGAGTGAAGTTAGAGATGTTACCACGGGCACCTGAATCTGACATGATGAAGATTGGGTTATCACGGTCAGCTTCGAACTCTTCTTTAACGATACCAGTAACTTCTTCTTTAACGTCATTCCATAATTTGATTACGGCTGTATAACGTTCATGTTCTGTTAACTTACCTTTGTTGTATAAATTCTTGATGACTTCAAGATGTTCATCAGCATCATCGAATAAGTGATACTTATCCTGAGGAATCTGAATATCGTAAGCTGATACTGTAATACCAGCGATAGTTGAATAATAGAATCCCTGATTCTTTAATCTGTCAAGCATGACATGGATTTCATCAACTGGACAGATCTTGAAGTATTCATCGATGATTGCTCCAAGAGTCTTCTTAGTGAACTGCTTGATTAAAGGCTGATTCTTAATATGTTCCTTGATATCTGTACCATAAGGTAAGAAATATTTCATAGGAGTTGCTTTTAAGCTTGCCTTATCTGGATCATTTAAGTATGGGAATTCACCTTCAAAGATCTGGTTGAAGATGATCTTACCTACTGTAGTGACTAAGTACATGTTGTTCTGTTCTTCAGTGAATGTCTTATTCTTTAATGCTGAAGCACGGATTGCCATTCTTGTATGTAAGTTAACAGTCTTATTGTAATAAGCCATTAATACTTCGTTTACATCAGCAAATACTGTACCTTCACCAATCTGATCAGCTTTTTCTGTTGTTAAGTAATAGTTACCAAGCACCATGTCCTGTGATGGAGTAACGATAGGTTTACCATCTTTTGGACCAAGGATATTTCTAGAACCTAGCATTAACTGTCTTGCTTCCTGAATTGCTTCTTCACCAAGAGGTGCATGGATGGCCATCTGGTCACCATCGAAGTCGGCATTGAATGCTGGACATGCTAATGGGTGAAGACGGATGGCACGACCTTCTACTAGCTTAGGTTCGAAAGCCTGGATACCTAATCTATGTAATGTAGGGGCACGGTTTAATAATACTGGGTGATGTTTGATAACATCTTCAACGATTGGCCAGATCTTATCATCCATCTTATCTATCATACGTTCAGCAGCTTTGATATTAGTTGCTAATTCGTTTCTTACTAATCCAGAGATAACGAATGGCTTAAATAAGTTAACAGCCATTTCTCTTGGAATACCACACTGGTACATCTTTAATGTAGGTCCTACAGCGATAACTGAACGTCCAGAGTAGTCTACACGCTTACCAAGTAAGTTCTGTCTGAAACGTCCCTGTTTACCTTTAAGTGTATGTGAAAGAGATTTTAATGCTCTTCCTCCAGCACCTGTAATAGGCTTAGAACGTCTACCATTATCAATTAAAGCATCAACGGCTTCCTGAAGCATACGCTTTTCATTCTGTACGATGATACTAGGTGTACCTAATTCTAATAATTTCTTTAAACGGTTGTTACGAGTAATGACACGTCTATATAAGTCGTTTAAGTCACTTGTCGCAAAACGACCACCGTCTAGCTGAAGCATTGGTCTTAAATCAGGTGGAATAACTGGAAGAACATCCATGATCATCCATTCTGGCTGGTTATTGGAGCTTCTGAATGCATCAATTGCTTCAAGTCTCTTTAATAACTTCTGTCTCTTCTGACCCTGAGCTTCTTTTAACTGAGTTTCTACATCTTCAAGTTCAGCATCTAAGTCAACCTTCTGCAATAATACTTTGATTGCCTCAGCACCGATTTTAGCCTGGAACTGACCACCGAACTTTTCAACACAGTTACGGTAATCTCTTTCAGATAATACCTGCTTGTATTCAAGTGGTGTAGAACCTTTATCAGTAACAACATAAGATACGAAGTAGATGATTTCTTCTAACTGTTTAGGTGACATATCAAGGATAAGTCCCATACGAGATGGAACTCCCTTTAAATACCAGATATGTGCTACTGGAGTAGCTAATTCGATATGACCCATTCTTTCTCTTCTTACTGAAGAACGAGTGACTTCGACACCACAACGGTCGCAGACAACACCTTTATATCTTACTTTCTTATATTTACCACAAGCACATTCCCAGTCCTTAGTTGGACCAAAGATTCTTTCACAAAATAAACCATCTTTTTCAGGCTTCTGTGAACGATAGTTGATTGTTTCAGGTTTTTTGACTTCGCCATATGACCATTCACGAATCTTCTCAGGAGAGGCTAAACCGATCTGAATTGCTGAAAAATTATTATTCTCTGCCATTATTCTTCCTCCTCACCGCTTTTTCCAAATAATCCTTCGATAATATCATCGACTGATTCTGGAGCTTCATCATCATCGAAGCTGTCTTCTACGATATCATCTTCACCTTCGGCAACGAATTCTTCGTGAGTGTCAACTTCTTTATCTTCTTTTTCTTCTTTATCATCATTTTCTTCATCTTCTTTTGGCTTCTTAGGCGCATCGAATGAACGAGGGAAACGACGATCTTCATCTTCGATATTACCTACATTAATTTCATTACCTTCATCATCTAATAGACGAATATCTAATGCCAATGCCTGTAATTCTTTCTTTAATACTCTGAATGATTCAGGTAATCCAGGTTCAGGTAACTTCTGTCCCTTAACAATTGCTTCATAAGTCTTAACACGTCCTACAACGTCATCTGACTTAACTGTTAAGATTTCACGTAATGTATATGCTGCACCATAAGCTTCAAGTGCCCATACTTCCATTTCCCCGAATCTCTGACCACCGTTCTGAGCTTTACCACCAAGTGGCTGCTGAGTAACAAGTGAGTAAGGACCAACTGATCTTGCATGTAACTTATCATCAACCATGTGACATAACTTAATCATGTACATGATACCAACTGATACTTCGTTATCGAAATATTCACCAGTCTTACCAGAAATCACTCTCTGTTTACCATTTTCTGGCATACCAGATTCTTTCATGATATTTTCTAAGTCCTTAGAATTGATACCATCAAAGGCTGGAGTAGCGAAATACTGACCACCTAACTGTCTAGCAGCATAACCTAAGTGTAATTCTAATACCTGACCGATATTCATACGAGATGGTACCCCTAATGGGTTAAGCATGATATCAAGTGGTGTACCGTCCTGTAAATGAGGCATATCTTCTGTTGGTAAGATTTTAGAGATGACACCCTTGTTACCGTGTCTACCTGACATCTTATCTCCTTCAGAAATCTTACGCTTCTGAACGATATATACTTTAATAACCTTGTTTACACCTGGCTGTAAATCATCTCTTTCAACTTCTTTATAAGCAAGAGAGTTTGCTGAACCATACTTGTTTTCATTCTTTCTTTCTTTACCTCTACGAGTGAATACTCTGATACGATGTACGATACCAGAACCACCATGAGGTACTCTTAATGAGTTATCTTTAACTTCTCTAGATTTTTCACCAAAGATAGCTAATAATAGTTTTTCTTCTGCAGATAATTCTGCCTGTCCCTTAGGAGTAACTTTACCAACTAAGATATCGCCTTCCTTAACTTCAGCACCAACACGGATAATACCGTTTTCGTCTAGGTTAGAACGAGCATCATCACCTACGTTAGGGATATCTCTAGTAATTTCTTCAGGACCAAGCTTCGTATCACGACATTCAATTGTATATTCCTGAATGTGGATAGAAGTATAGTAGTCTTCTTTTACAAGCTTTTCATTCATGATGACAGCATCTTCGTAGTTATAACCATTCCATGTCATGAAACCTACAAGAACGTTCTGTCCTAATGCTAATTCACCCTGTTCCATAGCTGGTCCATCAGCAAGAACCTGACCCTTAAGAACATGTTCACCAGCCATAACAATTGGACGATGGTTGATACATGTACCAGCGTTAGATACAGTGAACTTTAATAACTTATATGTCTTTTCGCCACTTTCACCTTCAACGATGATCTTCTTAGCGTCAACATATTTAACAGTTCCTTCTTCTTTCGCAACAACTGCAGCACCAGAGTCTCTTGCAGCCTGGAATTCCATACCTGTTCCTACATAAGGTGCATGTGGATTTAATAGAGGTACAGCCTGTCTCTGCATGTTACATCCCATAAGGGCACGAGTCGCATCATCGTTTTCCAAGAATGGGATACATGAAGATGCAACTGATACGATCTGTTTAGGTGAGATATCGATGAAGTCGATTTCTTCTGGCTTAGCCATGATGTTTTCACCTAAATGACGCGAAATAACCTGTTCATCAATGATACGGTCATTTTCATCAGTCTTAACTTTTGCCTGAGCAATAATATAATTCTTTTCTTCATCTGCTGTTAAATAACGAATATCATTTTCATCAATAACGCAGTTATTTACTTTACGATATGGAGTTTCAATGAATCCATATTCATTTACTTTTGCATAAGATGCAAGTGTAGAAATCAACCCGATGTTAGGACCTTCTGGTGTTTCGATTGGACAGATTCTACCATAGTGAGATGGATGGACGTCTCGTACTTCATAACCTGCACGGTCTCTTGATAAACCACCAGGACCTAAGGCAGAAAGACGTCTCTTGTTTGTTAATTCGGCAAGTGGGTTAATCTGGTCCATGAACTGAGATAACTGAGAACTTGCGAAGAATTCTTTGATTGCAGCAGTTAATGGACGAATGTTTGTTAATGATTGTGGAGTCATAGAATCATCTTCAGCTAAAGACATTCTTTCCTTAACTACTCTTTCCATACGTGATAAACCGATACGGAACTGGTTCTGAACTAATTCACCAACAGTTCTAACACGTCTGTTACCTAAATGGTCGATATCATCTAATAAACCAATACGGCTCATTAAAGACACTCTGTCTTCTGCTGCTAAGTCCTGAGAATCATAGATATCAACAAGGTTAAGCATATATGAATATGCAGCAATAAAGTCTGAAATAGTGACAAACTTACTATCTAATGAAAGATCAGTACCGATTACTCTCATCTTGATAGACTTAGATTCATCTGTATATACATCTAATACCTGAATAGTATGATTAGAATGCATATTTTCGTTAGTTTTAATTTCTCTTGTATGTGCACCTGCTTCAAATACTGGCTTTAAGATTTCTAATTTATCTTTAGTAATCTTAGTACCTTCTGTCATTACAACATTACCATCAACGTCAACAACATCTTCAGCAAGAACACGATCAGCAATACGATCTAATAAGCTTAATTTCTTACGTAACTTAAAACGACCTGCTTTTGCTAAATCATAACGTTTTGGATCGAAGAAACGCGCAAATAGTAATGAGTTAGCACCATCTAAAGTAGCTGGTTCACCCGGTCTCAATTTACTATAAATTTCCATCAACGCATCATCAGTGTTATGTGTTGGATCCTTTTCAAATGTATTGTAGAGGAACTGATGTTCTCCGAAAACTTCAATAATATCTTCATTTGAAGAAAGTCCTAGAGCACGTAAAAGAATAGTACCTGGAATCTTCTTCTGACGGTCAATACGAACATTTAGAACATCCTTGGCATCATTTTCAAATTCTAACCAAGTACCACGAGATGGGATTACCTGTCCATTGAAGACAGTCTTACCAATCTTGTCTGTTCCATTACCAAAATAAGCTCCTGGAGAACGAACTAACTGTGAAACGATAACACGTTCTGCACCATTAACAACAAATGTACCTGAATCTGTCATTAACGGGAAATCACCCATAAATACTTCACTTATCTTGATTTCTCCAGTTTTCTTATTTACAAGACGTAAAGTAGCACGCAAAGGAGCTGCATAGATTGCATCTCTTTCTTTACTTTCATCTGCATCATATTTAGGCTCATCAAAACGACAGTCTACAAACTCCAATGATAATGTGTCGTTAAAATTTGTGATAGGATAAATATCCTCAAATACTTCTCTTATACCTTTTTCCTGAAACCACTTAAATGAATCTGTCTGAATTTCGACAAGGTTAGGTAGTTTCAAAGAACCACTAATACGAGAATAATTGCGTCGCTTAATGCGGCTTTCTGCAGTTCTTACATTCTTTTCCAAAATCCGTTCCACTCCTTTTTTAATCTCTATCTGCAAGCTAAAAAGGGTCAAAATGACCTGCTTTTATACATGAGTAGGCATTTTAGTATACTAGCACAAGGGTACTTTTGTGTCAACCCAAAAAGGGAAATTTATACAATTTCCCTGTAGTTCATTATTTAATTGATTGAATTATGTAATAGCCTTTATTTCGCTTCAATACTTCTGCATTTCCAAAGACTTCTTCCATGCATTTCTTAGCACTTGGTGCACCCTGTTTCTTTTGTATGACAATCACAAGGCGTCCATTCTTATTTAAGTGTGAATAACTTTCTTTAAGAATAGTAGTCACAACATTTTTGCCAGCACGAATTGGAGGATTAGAGATGATCATATCAAATGTCTTCTCTACATTCTCATATGCATTACTTTCATATACACGCATATCTTCAAGATGATAATCTTCAATTGTGCGTTTAGCAAGTTCCATTGCGCGTCTATTGACGTCAACCATATCAAATGCGATATCTGGATAAACCATCTTTAAGCTGATACTCAAAGCACCATATCCACACCCAACATCCAATACTGATTTTACACCTTCTAGATTAACGGTGTCAAGTAGTGTTCTTGAACCGAAATCTACACTATCCTTAGAGAAAACACCACGATCACTATGAAACCCAATAGAATGTCCTTGATAATCGAAGTGAATGATCGTTGGTCTGCTTTCTATTTCATCATTTGTATAATAGTGTGACATTCTCATTCCTCATAAGAAAAAAGCCCTAAAATAGGGCTTTTATAATTGTGTTTGTATTAAATTACTTTAATTCAACAACAGCACCAGCAGCTTCTAAAGTTTCCTTTAACTTAGCACCTTCTTCAGCTGGTACGTCTTTCTTGATTTCAGATGGAACCTTGTCAACTAAGCCCTTAGCTTCAACTAGTCCTAAACCAGTGATTTCTCTAACAGCCTTGATAACTTTAACCTTTGTAGGTCCAACTTCCTTAAGGATTACTGTTACGTTAGCAGCAGGTCCTTCTTCTTCAGCAGCAGCAGCAACTGCAACTGGAGCAGCAGCTGTAACGTCGAACTTTTCTTCGATTGCTTTTACTAATTCGTTTAATTCTAAGATTGTAGCTTCTTCTAAGTAAGCTAAGATTTCATCAGTTGTTAACTTTGCCATTTTAATATTCTCCTTTATTTCGATATTAAGCAGCTGCTTCTGCTTCAGCAGGAGCTGCTGCTTCTGCAGATCCGTCTGCTTCTTTGTCAGCTACAGCCTTAACAGCTCTAGCAACTTTTGATACTGGTGCCTTTAAGCAAGCCAATAACATTGATAACATACCTTCTTTGTTTGGTAACTTTGAAAGTTCCATAACTTCTTCTTTGCTCAATAATTTGCCTTCAACGATTGCAGTCTTGATTACAAGAGCTTCGTGATCCTTAGCAAATTTTGCTAGTACTCTAGCTGGAGCAACAGCGTCATCATGACCAAATGCAATAGCGTTTGGACCAGTTAAGAATTCATCTAATTCCTGTTTACCACAAGCTTCTGTAGCACGAAGAGCTAATTTGTTCTTATAAACTTTAAGTTCTACGTTTTCAGCTCTTAAAGCACGACGAAGTTCAGTAACTTCATCAACAGTTAAGCCACGGTATTCAGCAACTACTACTGACTGAGCGTTAGATAACTTATCAGCGATTTCGTCGATGACTGCCTGTTTAGCGACTAATACTTTTTCGTTAGCCATTGTTACACCTCCATAAAAATTTTATTGCAACAATATACGCGTTATATAAAAACCCCTAGTTTACCTAGGGGTTTGTCATTTTCATACATGACAATATCCCTCGGTAACAAATTGAGACTTGCGTCAGTTACTGTCTACGGTATATTGATTGCGGCATTAATAATTAAGCAGCAACTTTTACTGCTGGACCCATAGTAGATGAAACTACACAGTTCTTAACGTAAGTTCCTTTAACTGCTGCAGGTCTGATTCTTAATAATAAAGCATGGATAGCTTCATAGTTTTCAACTAGCTTAACGCTGTCGAAAGATACACGACCGATTGGAAGATGTACGTTACCATCTTTATCAGTTCTATAATTAACTTTACCGCCCTTAGATTCATTAACTGCTTTAGCAACATCCATAGTTACTGTACCAGTCTTAGGGTTTGGCATTAATCCCTTAGGACCTAAAACACGTCCTAATTTACCAAGCTTAGGCATCTGATCAGGAGTAGCAATCATAACATCGAACTCTAACCAACCTTTAGCGATTTCATCTAAGATTTCCTGGCCACCAACTACGTCAGCACCAGCGTTTTTAGCTTCTTCAGCCTTTGGACCTTCAGCGATAACACAAACTCTCTTTGTTTTACCAGTTCCGTTAGGAAGCACGATAGCTCCACGTAACTGCTGATCTGCATGTCTAGTATCAAGATTTAACTTGAATACAACATCAACACTTGCATCGAATTTAGCAGTATTAGTCTTCTTAACTAATTCAATTGCTTCTTCGATTGAGTATAGCTTGCCAGCTTCAATCTGCTTAGCAGCTTCTACATATTTCTTTCCTTTTTTTGACATTTTCTTTCCTCCTTAAGTGGTCTTAACGGATAGACCTCCCACTGTAATGACGGAATTCAACTCCATCAGATTGCTAATTAATTAAGCGTCTAAGCCTTCTACTTTGACACCCATGTTACGTGCTGTTCCAGCAACGATTTTCATTGCTGCTTCTAAATCATTAGCGTTAAGGTCAGGCATTTTGTATTCTGCGATTTCCTTTAACTTATCAGCACTTAGAGTAGCAACAGTCTGCTTTGAATCACTTGCAGCTTTCTTGATACCACAAGCCTTCTTGATCATTTCAGCAGCTGGAGCTGTCTTTAATACGAAATCAAAGCTCTTGTCTTCATAAACAGTCAAAACTACTGGTACAGTTTCACCATGACGATCTTTAGTCTGATCGTTGAATGCTGTACAGAATTTTGGCATCTGAATTCCTGCACCTGCTAGAGCTGGTCCTGGTTTAGCACCACCTGCTGGGAACTGGATCTTCATAATTCTTACTACTTTTTTACCATTATTTGCCACGGTACACACCTCCATTAAAATATTGTCCGTGCTGTGGTTCGTTTGGGCCGAAGCCCTCCCACGCATTTGACGCCATGCGTCGATTACCAATTATACATAATACAAAGCAAAAATCAATGCTTTTTTAATTTTTTTTGACTTTTTTTACTCAATTGATTTTAAAGACTCAACCATATTCACTTGATCTAGGATATGGCGCATCGCAAGATTGATAATAATTGTAAAGCCCACTGTCATACCAAACGCAATTAAATAGATATAAAGCGGCATTGTACGAATAAATAACATATTATCCATTTCTACCGTTAATACAACAAATCGATGAAGGAAATAACCAAAGAACATACCAAGTGAGGCCCCAATCAAAGAAAGAATGATATTCTCTCTAAAGATATAGTCACAATATTCTTTACGGCGGAATCCTAATACCTTGATTGTTGCGATTTCACCTTTACGTTCACCAATGTTGATATTCGTTAAATTATAAAGAACAATAAAACAAAGTAAGGCAGCACATCCTGATAAGATGGCAACAATAATATTCAATGAAGACATTCTTTGCTGGAATTCATCAAGTGTAGCAGTAAGTCGTTCCATACTACCAATATCATGATGATCAAGATAGTTCTTCAAAGCGTTGATATTTGATTTCTTTGTATTCATATCTACATAAAGTATAGAAGCAGATGATTTCATACCAGTCAGATTTTCATAGAAAGTCTTACTCATATAAACTTGATGATTGACATAGTGTTCTACGATATCTGCCACCTTGACTGTATATTTACTATTATTAAGAGAGAAAGTAAGAGTTTCTCCTTTTTTCACATTCAGCTTTTCCGCAAGCTTCTGTGAGATGACAACCCCCTCATCATTTAAGATAATCTTCTTTTTTGTTTTATAATCCTTAAAGTGAATAAAATTCTTAATTTCATCCGCATTGTCATACGCAATCATCGTGCTATAATAATCTTCACTATTGCCTAGTACTGTAATGTTTTGACGCATAGCACTCGTTAAGTTATGAATACCTTCTAGACGCTTGATCTTATTTTCAATCTTTTTTGTATCTTCTACATTAGTATTAAGTTTAATAAGTGCATCATATTTATATACTTCTACATATTGTGAAGGAATGATTTCAGAACAGCTGTTCTTAACACCAAATCCCAGCATGATTAAGGCTGTACATCCCGCAATACCAATGACAGACATCCAGAAACGTTTCTTATAACGGAATAAGTTTCTCATAGTCACCTTCTGATTGAAATTCAATCGTTTCCATATAAAAGGTATACGTTCCATGAGTATTCTCTTACCTGCCTTAGGTGCTTTAGGACGCATCAAGACAGATGGTGTAGAAACAAGTTCCTGTAAACAGACACTTAATGTTGCAAGTAATGTAACACCAACAGAAATAAGTATAGTTACAAGTGAGATAGACCATTTCTGTACTAGTACTGCTGATTGATTAATGCCATACATTAAATATGTGAATAAGAAATAGATAATACGAGGGAATGCCTGATTACCTACTAATATACCTAAGATACAGGCAAAGAATGTTGCTAGAAAAGCATAGACAATATATTGCATTATAATATCCTTTTTACTATATCCTAATGCACGAAGTGTTCCACAATAGCCTCTTTGTTCTTCTATCATACGTGTCATAGTTGTAAGAGAGACTAATGCAGCTACTAAGAAAAAGATGAGTGGGAATACTTGCGCAATAGATGCAATGGCCTGTTTATAGGATTCATAAGTCGCAATACCGACATTTTCACTTTTAGTAAGTGAATATAGAGTGCCTTTTGGAATCTGACTTAATTGTGATTCTGCTTGTTCTATTTGTGCCTTTGCTTGATCTAGCTGCTCTTTTGCTGAGTTGAGCTGCAGCTTAGCATTATTCTCAGTGACTTCAAGTTTACTTTGCTGGATATTAAGTTCTGCTTCTGCTTCATCTAATTGTGATTGCGCCTTTTCTAATTGTATACGTCCTTCTAGTAATTGACCTACACCTTGAAGTTTCTGATTAAATTGACCTAGACTTTCATTCATCTCAGTAAGTATCTTTGTATAAGCATCCTCTGCTGATTCTTTATCCTTAATACTACCTAGAGTATCTTTAATAGAGTTCTGAAGTGTTTTGATTTCCTGATCTATTTTCTTAGTTTCATTATAAGCCTGCTGTGAGGCTTGAGTAATCTGTGAGGCTTTCTTTAAATAGACCTTCTTTTGTTCATAGAATTGAATACGTGCTTGAGCTAACTTCACCTTACCCTCTGATATCTGTGAATTAAAAGAATCTAGATTACGCTTATATTCCTGATAGCCTTCTTCATATTGTTTCTTTGCATCATCTAACTGTGATTGCATATCTCCCGTTAGTTGATCATATTGATCACTTATTTCTTCAGATAATGTACTCTTAATACGTGTATTTACTGTTTCAATCATATCATCATAATCAGAACTAAATAAATCATAATTCTGGGCACCTTCTACATCGACAAGTAAAGAAGTATATAGATGATCATTGTTTCTTAACTGAGCCACCTTGCTATTTAAACCAAGTTCTCTTGCCCCATCATTTAATACTTCCACAAATCCACTATTGGTTCCATCACCTAGTGTATTAGTTCCTCTGTCTACATTACTGATATATCGTGGATCATTCACAATACCTACAATCTTATATGTCTTAGTTCCATTATCATTAGAAAGTTCAATCGTATGACCAATCTTGTAATTATATTTACCTAAATTGACATCAATGATACATTCATCTTCTTTTTTAGGATAACGTCCTTTTACTATTTCAGGACGATCCAGCATATTTTGATCATAGTGATCCTGTGAATAAACAGTGACACCTGACTTACCATCCTTATGTGAAAATAAAGCATCAAACTGATAACATGGGGCAACCTTCTTCACACCCCTAAGGCTTCTTACCTTTGCGACATCTTCATCAGAAAAGCCAAGTGTCGCAATATAAGTAAGATCGGCATAATTATGATTATTGAGATATGTATCTACACTAGAAGCCATTGTATAAGGGGTATTTCTGAGCCCTGCAAAGACTGCAGCACCTAAGAATATAATCATGAAGATGGAAAAGAAACGTCCTTTAGACTGACTGATGTTCTTAAAGACAGTTTTCCAATAGAATTTCTTTTTTACCATTCAATATTATCGATGGATTCAGGATGTTCATTATATTCCTGTCTTTCCACTTTTCCATTCTTAAGATGTATGACTTGATCAGCCATTGGGGCAAGGGCTGAGTTATGTGTAATAACGATTACAGTCATTCCATAGTTATCACACATACTTCTTAATAAACCAAGAATTGATTTACCTGTTTGATAATCAAGTGCACCTGTTGGTTCATCACATAATAATAGTTTAGGATTCTTTGCGATAGCACGGGCTATGGCTACACGCTGTTGTTCTCCACCTGATAACTGTGCTGGGAAGTTATCTTTACGTTCTCCAAGACCAACACGTTCTAGAATATCTACTGAATTAAGTGGATCCTTAGAAATCTGAGAAGCAAGTTCTACATTTTCTAATGCTGTTAAGTTCTGTACAAGATTATAAAACTGGAATACAAAGCCAATATCATCTCTTCTATAATCTGTTAATTGTTTATCATCATAAGTCGCAATATTATGACCATCTACAACAATAGTGCCACTTGTAGGTGTATCCATGCCACCAAGCATATTTAATATAGTTGTTTTACCAGCTCCAGAGGCACCTACAATAACTGTGAATTCACCTTTATTTACTTTAAAATTCACACCATTATTTGCATAAATAGTGACATCTCCCATTGTATATCTTTTCACAACATTCTTTAGTTCAATAAATGCATCCATACATATAACCTCCTAATATTATTGTAAGTGATACCATTTTTATCTTCAAGCACAAAAAAAGACATGCATAAGCACGTCTATTCTTCGATCTTCTTAAGCTGAATTAATTCCAAATCAATAGGAGTAAGGTTACCCAAGAAATCAACAAGTACTGTTGCTGTTTCTTTTTCTTTATCGATAGATTCTACTTTACCACTCTTAGCTGCAAATGGTCCAGCAAGAACTTCTACATAATCACCTACACCAAAATCAATTTCTACAGCTGTAGTCTGTACACCCATTGACTTTAAGATTGGATCTAATTCTCTCTTATTTACTGGGAAAGGTTTTGCCCCTCCACCAGATGATCCGATGAATCCTGTAACACCTGGTGTATTACGAACAATATACCAAGCTTCATCAGTCATGATCATTTCTACAAGAACATAACCAGGGAACATATTCACTGTCTTGTTCACTTTCTTACCGTTCTTGATTTCTGTTTCAACATGTTCTGGAATCACAATATTGAAAAGGATATTCTGGAGTCCCATTGATTCAACACGTTTTTCAAGATTTTCTTTTACTTTATTTTCATGACCTGAATATGTATTAACAACATACCATTGTCTTCCTTCATTATTGGAATCATGAGTTTCTTCAGTATTTTCTACTTTAGTTTCTAATTCTTCTGCCATATTAACTTAACCCCAACGTCTTTAAAATTAATGCAATTAATGCATCTGCGCCATAGAAATAAACACCTAGAATTACTGTAAATGCAAGTACTACAAATGCATCACGAGCTAATTCTTTCTTTGTTAACCAATGAACATTTTTAATTTCCTGACGAATACCTTTTAGAGAAAACCATTCTTTAAATTTTAATGGATTCTTATCTTCTTGTTCTTCTAAACGTCTTTGACGCTCTAATTTCTTTGCTTTTCTAAGCTCCTTGCGTTCCTGCTTAAGCTTTTCTTTTTTAGCCTTATCATCCATAGATGCAGCCTCCTTATTTCGATTCTCTATGTATCGTATGCTTACCGCATTTCTTGCAGTACTTACGTAATTCTAAACGTTTTACATTTGTTCTGTTATTCTTATAAACTGAATAATTACGTGATAAGCATTCCGTGCATACTAAGATTACCTTTTCTCTCATCTTATCACTCCTTAACCTAAATTAATTTATCATAAATACACAATATCGTCAATTGATAATTAAGAACTCCCCTAATGGATGTGCTCTTAATTTAGTCATTACACGATAAACACTGTTATAAACACACTTTATTGAAATATTAAGCATCAGTGCCACCTCTTTTTCAGGATATCCTAATAAAACAAGATGAAAGATCTTTTGATCTCTTTCTGATGTCTCATTCTGGATAATCGCATAAATAAGTTCCCAGATTTTTTCTAGATTCTGTGCCTTTTGTGGAGAGTACTCCACTTTTTGATCTGCAATCAATTCACCATAAGTGCGTGAATCTTCATAGTTCACAATCTTATCTAGAGAAACAGATTTCTTTTCATAACGAGTAAAGAAAGTATATTGTTTCTTGAGTAATGATTGCATCTTTTTAATAATACAGCTTTTCGCATATACATCAAATGTAGTATCCAAGTCATCACGATAGCTCCAGAATACTTTATCGAAGGTAATCAATCCTACCTGCAATAAGTCCTGTGCTTCTAGAGACATAGATGAGATATACTTCATCTTTCTCATCACTGCTTTGACTAAAGCATCATAATAACTATAAAGATATTGTAATGCGACAGGATCATTAGATCTTGCTAAATAAATCAGTTCCTTTAATGTACGATCATCCATAGATCATCCTCCTCTTAGAGAGGATGACGTGAGTTATATACCTGATAAAGTAATACGGCAGTCGCTACAGAGGCATTGAGTGAATTGACATGACCTACCATTGGTAGAATGACATTCATATCACAATGTTCTTTTACTAAACGAGAAATACCAAATCCTTCTGATCCAATCACAAGAACTAGTGGCATATTGTAATCTACAGCACGATAATCTGTAGAGTTATCTAATTCACAACCTACTACCCAGAATCCTTCTTTCTTTAAAGAATCTAGAGTACGAGATAAGTTAGTTACCTGAGCCACAGGAACATGGTCAATAGCGCCAGTTGATACCTTTGCGACTGTCGCATTTAAACCAACAGAACGCTTTTTACCAATAATAACACCATCTACACCAATTGCATCACATGTACGAATAATAGCCCCTAGGTTGTGAGGATCTTCCATACCATCAAGCATTAATAAGAGTGGCTGTTTTCCTTCTGGAATGTTACGTACGATATCTTCTAAAGGTGTATAGTCATAACCATCAATTAAAGCCATTACACCTTGATGGTTTACATTCCCTACAAGTTTAATAAAGCCATTTTTATCCGTCATCCTCATTTTTATATTATTCTTGCGACACAACTTCACAATATCATCATTCTTTGACTGGTTCTGAATCATAACTTCATAAACCTGTCTAGGTCCTGTTAATAGTTCTCTGACGGTGTTTTTACCATAAATCCATTCTTTCACTTTGTCACTTCCTCTTCTTCCACATATTTCTTAAATAATTCAAATATTTCATCTAATCTTTCTGTCTGCTTAGTGAGATAAAGATGTCCAACCATTGATTCAAAACCAGAAGACTGGTTATGTACAACAACTGATTTATTTTTTACTGAATGTCCCTTGCAGTTACGTCCACGCTTAAATAAACGCACTTCTTCTTCTGTGAAGAAATTTCGAGAAAGGGCATATTTCATAAAGCCTGCATGGGCATACGCACTGACATACTTGATAGAAGCTTTCTGTAATTCATGAGGCTTCATAATTCCCTTCTCTGTGAGTAAATATTCACGGACATATACTTCAAAGACTGCATCACCTAAATAAGCGACAGCAAGTGCATTCATTAGCTCTGGACGCATTAGAGAATGCCTCTTTCAGTTAAATCTTTTCTAACACGGTCTGCTTCATCAAAGTTCTTTTCTTTCTTGTAAGCATTCCATTGTTCATATAAAGCGATATCTTCTTCAGATAATTTAGTACCTTCAAATAAGAAGCCTAAAACATCCCCCATCTTAACAAGAGTTGCATATTCAGTCGCAATGACATCATTGTCTTTTTCTCTCACACGCATCACCTGATTCAATACTTTTACCTGATCTAATACTTGTGTTAATGCAAGTGAAGTATTTAAATCATCTTCTAATGCATTCACCATAGCATCCACAGTTTCCTTCTTATAATCATGAGCAGGAACATGGTTCACCTGTAAATATAAAGACGCATTCTTAGTCGCATTTTCTACTTTAGATACTTCTTTACGTACACCTGCAATAACATCATCAGTCATATTTAATGGATTACGATAGTGAGTAGATAACATCAACCATTTGAAAACATTGCATCCAAATTCTACAATTAAATCCTTAGCCCATAATACATTACCTAAAGACTTAGACATCTTTTCACCATCGATATTGATCATCTGGTTATGCATCCAATAGTTGGCAATAGGATGTCCATTATAAGCCATAGACTGAGCAATTTCATTTTCATGATGAGGGAACTTTAAATCCTGTCCTCCACCATGGATATCAATCTTACCATCTTTGAATAGCTTATTAATCATGACAACACATTCAGTATGCCATCCTGGTCTACCTTTTGACCAAGGTGTATCAAACTGAATACCTTCATTTGTTTTCTTCCATAATGCGAAGTCAGTTGTACTTTCTTTCTTCTTATCATCAACAGAAAGAGTACGATCACTTGCCCCCGCAATCAAATCTTCTACCTTAATACCTGATAACATACCATATTCTTTAACCTTAGTAACACGGAAATAAACATCTCCATCTACTTCATAAGCATAACCCTTATCAATTAATGCCTGGATGAAATTAATGATTTCAGGCATAGTTTCAGTGACCCTCGGTTTATATGTAGGATCTTCAATATTTAATCCTGCTCTGACATCTTCATATGCTTTGATATATTTATCAGTGAGTTCCTTTTCTGTAATACCTTCTGCTTTAGCGGCTTTGATGATCTTATCATCTACATCTGTATAATTAGATACAAAAGTCACATCATTCCCTAAATACTCAAAAGTACGCCTTAATACATCAAATACGATCATTGGGCGTGTATTCCCAATATGAGCATGGTTATAAACTGTAGGACCACAAATATAGATAGAAACTTTACCTTCTTCAATTGGCTTAAATTCTTCTTTTTTGTTTGTTAATGTGTTAAATAGTCTCATAACATCCTCCTCAAATAAAAAAAGCTCATGATAAAGACGATCCACCTTACCATAGCTTTTCACTCTTAACGCAAGTCAAACGTTCTTTCTTTCAAAAAGACTCAGATGGGTGCATCCTAGAACCTCCCACTAGATGCTTTCACCACTTCATCCTCGCTGTAAGCTTCTTGTTCTATTCATTCTCATCTATAATTTACTTCACTATATCAAATTATCGTCTATTCTTCAAGACAAACGCCGTTCTTATTTCTTTGTATCACTTAATTTTTTTGATAACTTATCTAAACCTTTAGATGTAAGAGACAAACCTTTTGCACCAAAGTCCTTTAAATCATTCATACCATCCTTGAATTCTTCTGTTTCAGTCACTTTTTTAATGCCATCTTTGGCCTTTTGAAATGTTTCTGATTCAGAAACAGTATGTGCTGCTTCTTTTGCACGATCAACACACTTATTAATATTCTCTTCACTTAATATTTCTTCAGTATTCTCTTTAACTCTTTGAATACCCTTTTGTACTTCTTCACTTTCAGCAAACTCTTTAACTTTATCTAACAAACTCATAATATCATCTCCTAGGCAAAAAGATGGAGGAACCCCCCATCTTTGTATTAACCAAGTAATGAACCAAATACTCTTAAATATTCATCAGCTGAACGATCCCAGTCTAATTTTTCAGTCATAGCACGATAAATTAAACCATTCCATTGATCTTTATCATCATAGTAGATATGTAATGCATAATCGATAGTGTCCATCATTTCATGAGCATTATAATTAGCAAAACTAAATCCAGTACCAGTACCATCAAATTCATTGAATGGCTGAACACTGTCTTTTAATCCACCAGTTTCTCTAACGATAGGAATTGTACCATAACGTAAAGACATCATCTGAGATAATCCGCATGGTTCAAATAACGAAGGCATTAAGAACATATCACAGCCTGCATAAATACGACAAGATAAACCAAAATCATATTTTAACTGTAATGAAATCTTTGGATTACCAAAACCAGCAATTTCTTCTAATGGTTCTTCATATTTCTTATCACCAGCACCAAGAATTAATAGCTGAACCTTTCTCTGCAAGATTTCTTCCATACGATTAAGGATCAAGTCTAAACCCTTCTGCCATGTTAATCTAGTTACAATACCAATAAGTGCAACATCAGGATCCTGTGGTAATCCTACCTCAGCCTGTAATGCAAGCTTATCCTTCACCTTTTCAGTATAAACACTATTAGCGTTGAAATGGTAAGGAATATTCGGATCTGTTTCTGGGTTATTTGTATCATAATCGATACCATTCAAAATACCATAAAGATCATCTTTACGCATAGCAAGGATACTCTGTAATCCTTCACCATAAGCATCTGTTAGAATCTCCTTGGCATAAGTTGGAGATACAGTTGTAATTGCATCTGAATAAAGAATAGCTGCTTTCATCATGTTCATGCAATCATCATTACGTACATTACCATTGTAATATAAGTAGTTATCTAAACCGAATAGATCATTCAATAAGAATGGATCACATTTACCTTGATAAGCGATATTATGGATTGTGAATGTAATCTTCACATTACCATAGAAATCATAATAGCAATATCTTTCTTTGTATAAAGGCGCAATCATAGCAGTCTGCCAGTCATGTAATGATAAGATATCTGGCATGATATTTAAACGAGATAAGCATTCAAGAACTGCAAAGTCATAAAATGCGAATCTTTCATAATCATCATCATAACCATATAAACCAGGTCTTCTGAAATATTGTTCATTATCCACAAAGAAATAAGTCACACCATCATATACTGCCTTAAAGACACCACAATAGCATCTTCTCCATCCTACCCATAAATAGAAGTTAGTCACATATTCTAAAGTTTCTGGAAACTTGATATCCTGATACTTAGGAAGAATGACATAACATTCATGACCTTTCTTCACAAGTTCTTTTGGTAAAGAACCGATAACGTCAGCGAGCCCTCCAGATTTAATATAAGGAAGTGCTTCACCAGCAGCAAAAACGATTCTCATTAGACAATGTCACCTTCTTTGACATACAATGGATCACTTGCATCGCCAATAAGTTCTTTAACATGTTTTACTTTAGCATCTTTATCCATAATAACATTTTCAAGATGAGCGCCTGCTTCTACTGAAGAACCACTAAATAGGATAGAGTTCTTAACAACAGCGCCTTTACCAATCTTAACATTACGTCCTAAGATACTATTTTCGACAACTCCATCTACAAATACACCGTTCGCAATATAAGAGCTCTTTACTTCAGCATCCTTTAGATACTTTGAAGGTGGTGTATCGTTAGTATTTGTGAAAATTGGCCAGTTAGACTTGAATGCCTGAGTTGATACATCGATATCAAGGAATTCAAGAGATGTCTTGAAGTAAGCTGCATATGAATCAATGCATTTTGCAAATCCTTTATATTCATAAGCGTTGATTTTCATTTCATCTTTTAAATAATTTAAAGTATCTCTTAAATCATAGAATACAGATACTTTCTGTGCTTTATAAAGCATCTTGATTAATGCTTTTCTATTAATTACATAAGTTTCAAGTGAGATTGAACGATCCTTGCGATTGCCTTTATTTAATTCAAAATCAACAACCTGCTTGTCCTTAATCTTTAAGAAATCAGAACCGATAAATGCTTCATTCGCATCCTTAATCTTCTTATATACGACAGTCACATCACAGCCAGATTTTTCATGTGCTTCTACAACATCAGAGAAATCCATAGTAGTAATGATATGTGCTGGAGAAATAACAACATAATCTTCAGTTGATTTTTCTAAGAATGCAATATTTTCTAACATATTGTTGATGTCATGGTTGTACATGTTACTGTTTGCATATTTTTCATCATATAATAATGAAATACCACCTCTTTTAGAGTTAAAGTTCCATGCATTACCAGAACCAATATGTTTCAATAATGATCTTGGTTTTTCTTTTACTAAAATACCAACTTTATCAATACGAGAATTTGAAAAGTTAGATAATACGAAGTCAATAACACCATAACGACCCAAGAAGCTAACTGAAGCAACTGGACGTCTTTCTGTTAATCCTTTCAAAGATACATCACTATGTAAATTGATTAATCCTACTACATTTGCCATTTGCTCTTCACTCCTTATCTGCCATTGTCACTTACTAAAGCGACTTCTTTTGCTTCATCATTCACAACTGTTCCAGCTTTAATTACAACGCCTTCATCAATAATTGCTTTTTTGACAACAGCGCCCTCTTCAATAAGAACACCAGGCATTAATACTGAATCAATAACCTTAGCACCTTCACCTACGTTAACATTATTGAATAAAACAGATCCTTCAACTTCACCATTAACAACACATCCCTGTGTAACTAATGATTTCTTTACACTTGCATCTTTACCAATTAACTGTGGTTTACCAAGTGTATCTTCTGAGTAGATCTTCCAATCTTTCTTGATGTTATAAAGATCAAGTTCTTTATCATCAAGAAGGTCCATATTTGCCTGCCATAAGCTTTCAACAGTTCCTACATCTTTCCAATAGCCATCAAAAGTCCAAGCATATAACTTCTTCTTATCTGCAAGCATGGCAGGAATAATATTCATACCAAAGTCATGCTTACTGTTTTCATCTGCTGCATCCGCAATTAAGTATTTACGTAATTCTTTATAACTGAAGATATAAATACCCATTGAAGCCAATGTAGATTTTGGTTTTTCTGGTTTTTCTTCGAATTCATAAATATAGCCTTTATCATCTGTATTCATGATACCAAAACGGCTTGCTTCTTTTAAGGAAACATTTAATACAGCAACAGTTAAATCTGCACCTTTTTCTTTATGCACATTCAACATTTCTTCATAATCCATCTTATAAATGTGGTCACCAGATAAAATCAATACATATTCTGGATCATACTGATCTAAGAAGCTAATATTCTGATAAATTGCATCAGCAGTACCTGCATACCAAGTAGCACCTACTTCTCCTCTTTCACGTGCTGGTAGAATTGCAGCAAGTGAGTTATTACCATCAAGACCCCATTTAGTACCTGAACCAACATAAGTTCCTAATAGCACTGATTCATACTGTGTTAAAACACCTACTACATCAATACCTGAATTGGCACAGTTACTTAGTGGGAAGTCAATAATACGATATTTACCACCAAAGTAGACAGCAGGTTTAGCAACTTTCGCAGTTAATTCTTTTAATCTTGTTCCGCGGCCACCGGCTAGGATCATAGCAACGATTTCTTTACCCATTTCTCTATCTCCTCCTAAAAAAATGTAATCGCTTTCTTTTTTGATAAATCTATTCTACCACAATTGGTACAATTATGATAGTTATAAGATTCAATTTCATTAAATTACTACATTTATTATACTACACATCTATTACATTTTAAATATAAAAAAATCAGACTTACGCGTAAGTCTGACTTAATAATTCTGTTTGAGATATTTTCTTATAGAAGAAATAAAATGAAGTGAACCTGTAATAACAATCTGATCATGTTTAAGTAATGCGACTTTAATAGCTTCCGCAAAATGTGGGACTACAGTTACAGTACTAAAGCTACGATAACTAGCTAAATCAGATGCACGTTCATCATTGAATGAAGTGAGATAAATTGGATAACCTGCTTCATCAATCAGTTCAATCATTTCATCCACATCTTTATCCTTTAAACCTGAAAAGATAAAGACTGTATCTTCAGCACGGACATACTGCACTGTACTTAGTAACGCTTTAATACCATCCGTATTATGCGCACCATCAAGAATAACTTGATGTCCTGCTACAGTCATCATTTCAAAACGACCATACCATACAGCACTTTCTATCGCCTTTTCAGTTGTTTCTGAATCTAAAGTAATAAGCTTATTCGCAATAGTAAGAGCTAAACGAGCATTCGCAATCTGATAGATTCCCTGATTCTTTAAAGTAAAGGCCATATCACGATAACGGAAATGGAATGGATAACGTGATACCTGATATTCAGGTACAACAACCATTGTCGCACCCATTGCATCACATTGTTCCTGTAATCTTGCTAGTACTGTTCCTTCTACTTCACTTGTAATAAAGTATTGTCCTTCTTTAATGATTCCCATCTTTTCATTAATGACATCATAAAGACTAGGGCCAATCTGATCTAAGTGGTCATTTCCAATATTAGTGATTGCACTAATAATTGGCTGAATGACATTTGTCTTATCATTAGCACCACCAATACCACATTCAATAATACGATAATCTAAGTCATGAGTAGAGAAATAATCTAACATGATTAAAACATCAATTTCAAACATAGATAGATTCTTTTCTTCAATGACTGATTCATATTTATTAATGAGTGCAAGTAAATCTTCATCGCTAATAGGATGATCATCAATACGAATACGATCATTATGCTTAATCATATAAGGAGAAGTAAATGTTCCTACATGATATCCGTGCGCATTTAAAATACTTCTTAGATAGTTCACTGTAGAACCTTTTCCATTTGTACCTGCAATATGAATCATATTCTTCTGTTTTGTATTAATGCCTAATTCTTCTAGGATTCTTCCAAATGATTCAATTGTATTCTTATGTCTCTTAGATTCAATATATGCGATTGCTTTATCTATATTTCTAAACATTAATCAATCCTCCAATCTATTGGTTCTATCCCTTGACTAACAAGAAATTCATTAGTGCGAGAAAATGGCTTAGAGCCAAAGAAACCACGATGAGCACTCAAAGGAGATGGATGCGCACTTGTAATAACACAATGTTTATTTGTATCAATCATACTGGCTTTGTTTTCTGCCTGACGTCCCCATAAAATAAACACAACAGGCTTTTCACGTTTATTCATCTCTTCAATAATATGATCAGTAAAGATTTCCCAGCCTTTACCTTTATGAGAATTTGCACATCCTTTCTCTACTGTTAAGACAGTATTCAAAAGAAGAACACCCTGCTTTGCCCAGGCTGTCAAATCACCATGATTTGGTATATCAATACCTACATCATTATGAGCTTCTTTATAAATATTCACAAGTGAAGGTGGTATGCGTACACCTTTATTCACACTAAAAGCTAAACCATTGGCTTGATGTAATTCATGATAGGGATCCTGACCTATAATAACAACCTTTATATCTTCATAATCACAGAAGTTAAATGCATGCAATATATGATTATGAGGAGGAAATATTGTCTTAGAAGCATATTCTGCTTCTACAAATTCATGTAATGCTTGATAGTAAGGCTGTTTGGCTTCATTTTCAATAATAGATTTAAATGTCTTCATGAAAAATAAATTTCTTAATTAATTCCGCAACTACACCTTCATTATTATCTGCATGCGTTGTGTAGTCACATGCTTTTTTAACATCTTCAACCGCATTACCTGCAGCGACAGCTAAACCTGCTTTTTTAAGCATTGCCATATCATTATAGTTATCTCCAACCGCAATAGTTTCTTCTATCTTGATACCTAATTGATCTGCAAGATGCTGGAGTCCTACTCCTTTATCTACGCCTTCTTTATTGAATTCCATATAACGATTAGAAGAATAGCTCACTGAACATCCTTTAGTAATATCTGTCATTTTTGGTTCTAGACTCATTAAATAAGGCACATCCACATTCTGATATAAAATCTTTGCGATAGTGGCATCCTTTAAGAAATCAACACTATTTTCTTTTGGATAAACTACTTCAAGCTTTTGATGCTTGAGTCTTTCTGCTTCAGACTCACTTAAGTTATATATATAAAGTGTATCATTTGTATAAACATGTATGCAGACATCCTGTTTTAAACCAAATTCAAAGATTTCCTTCATCTTATCAAATCCTAAGCCATTGAATTCAATAATACGATTATCTTTATTCTCAGTTAAAGCAGCACCGTTGAAGCTTAAAACATATTCTCCTTCCATATCTTTTAAACCTAACTGTGTAAGTTCAGGTAAGATCTGCATATAACCTCTTCCTGTTGCTGGTACAAACTTTACCCCACGTTCCTTCACTGCTTTTTGAATCCAATAAATATTACTTTCTGGTACAACATGGTCATCATTTAATAAAGTTTCATCTAAATCACTTGCAATTAATTTATATTCCATCTCTTATGCCTCCTTTAATACAAATGTTTCTATTACTTCTTTCACTGCACCTTCATCAAAATTCTTTTCACAGACATAATCACTGATTTCTTTAATATCATCATGAGCACAGCTCACACAGGCTCCTAGTCCTGCTTCCTTAATCATTGACACATCATTATAATTATCGCCAATCGCAATTGTATCATTAATATCAATATTCAAATAATCTGCAAGCCACTTTAAACCTACACCTTTATTAATACCACTCGCATTACATTCTAGATAACGATTAGAAGAGAAAGTGAGTTCTACTTGATTTCCAATATCCTGATACATCTCATCACGTAATTCCTTCAAATAATTCATATCTCTCTTTACTAAAAGAATCTTAGCAATAGACTCATTTTTTAAGAATTCAGTCTCATGATCATAGATCACCTTCATTGGCGTTTTCTGTTCAATCTTTCTATTTACTTCAAATTCATCTGGATTATAAATATAACAGCAGTCTAATGTGAAAACGAGCATGCAAAGATTTTCTTTACATCCATAATCAAAACATTTCTTTAATAATTCATAATCAAGACCCTGGAAATGAAGAATCTTAAAGTCTTTATTCTCTACTACAAGACCCCCATTAAAGCAAATAGAATATTCACCAGGCATATCATATGTACCAATTTCTTTAAGAATATCCCCAATCATTCTATGAGATCGTCCCGTTGCGACTACAAAACGCAAACCATGCTTTTTAGCCTCACGTATAGCCTCCTGATTAAATACAGGAACATGCTGTCCTATAAGAAGTGTTTCATCTAAATCCGATAACATCATTTTATACATAATCATTCTGCCACTCAAAATGTGATTAAATATACTCACATCGAGATAATGTAAGTTCTCACGAACATTACTTACTATGTCACCGTGCATGCTTTGGATTGACCGAAATCATATCTACTCACAAGTTCTAGTGCACTCCATAGTCGTAAATTCCCGAAATAGCCTTCGGTACATACTTACGCTTGCGTTTATTTATGCAACTTCGTAAGTCGTAGCATCTCTCAGATTAAGTGCGGCATTGAAATCTCTGTCTTCAATATAACCACAATCACATCTGAAAAGTCTATCTGAAAGCTTTAAATCTTTCTTGATACTTTTACAGCAATGACATGTCTTAGATGATGGGAACCATCTATCTGCAACTCGAAGTTCAATTCCATTTTCCTTGCATTTAGCTAGAAGTTTTGTTTTAAATTCATAAAACTTCTGCGAAGCAACTGCCTTTGAAAGATGTCTGTTCTTCATCATTCCTGATACGTTTAGATCTTCAATCGTTATATGAGATGGCTTGGTTTTCACTATCTCTGCGATTGTCTTATTGATGTAATCAGTACGAATATTATCTATTCTATGATGAAGCTTCTGTATCTTAAGCCTTTGTTTCTGTATATTTCTTTTTTGAGTAGACCCTCCTTTCTTTAAATTTTCATACTTTCGAGAAAGACTTCTCTGTTCTCGAATAAGCTTTTTTTCAAGTTTTCTTAATTTTGCAGATTTATTGATGTTCTTATAAGTCTTTCCATTAGAAACAATCGCAAAGTCCTTTAATCCAAGGTCAATGCCAATTCCTTTACTGGAATTATTGGCTGTCCTTCTATCTGGGATTTCTATAAGAACTGAAACATAGTATCTGTCAGCTTTTATTGAGACATGACCGCTCTTAATTACGTATCCATCTTTTGTTGTGGGAATATACCCTTTCTCTTTGATGCGGACCCACCCAAGTGACGGAATCTTAATTCTGTGTCTTTCACAAAGGCAGTCTTTTGGATTATTCCTTACAAAATACATTTTTACATCAGATCTGCCTTTCTTCTTAAATTTTGGAAAGGCGCTCTTGTGATTAAAGAATATCTTAAAAGCGGTCTGTCCGTTATTTACTGCCTGTGTTACCGATTTTGAGTAAGCTTCCTTGATCCAGGAATATTCTGGATAACTCGGAAGATACTCATTGTTAAGCCATACTCTAAACTGATTGCTGCTCATAAACTTTTTGCCACTTTCATAAAGTTCCTTGTTATGAGCAAGATAGAAATTATAGATAAATCTGCAAGTACCTATTGTTTTACGAATCCTGACTTTCTGCTCCTCTGTTGGATTTATTTCCGCCTTGAAGCTCTTCAGCAATTTCCTCATCCCTTTCTATCAGTTTTTTATACTTACGAAGCCCTTTGCAACCTACAGGAGAACACATGGAATATTGAAATAATATCCTGCATGAGTACTCCATCTGATTTCTAATCTCATTATAGAATAGATGGAAAATTTATTCATCAAATTCAGCTTCATGAACACCGTTTATTAGGCGTTAAAAATATTTTTTTCACTAACCTGTGGTCTGAGGGTATTCAAATTATGGTTTTAATTTTTTGTTCCATTACTTCATCTAATAAATCGTTACGCGGTTTCCATAATCTCCAATACACTGGTCTACAATAGTTCTTTCGCATTACAAAAATATCTTAAAAATGCAACTTGATCTAGTAAATGATGATTATAAGTATAATAATGCCTATAAGTTTGGGGTCGGTTTGCCTTCAAAGTTCCTTCTCTATCTCACCGTTATAATATCTTAACAGATACGCCTAAAAGTCAATAAAATCCGTTTGTTTAAAATTCGTGATATTTGATGTGTTCATTCTAATGCTCTCCTTTGAGTGAGTTTGAACACATTTAATCACAATATTCAATATATTTAGTTACTTATATTTTCCTCCTCCATATAAATAAGACATAAAGACTGGTACTCTATTTCTCCAGCAGGTTTCACTATGCACATCATGTTCAAAGACACGATACATATAGTCAATTCCTTTTTGTCTTATTAAATATTCTATTTCATTATTAGACCATAAATAATCCTGACTCAAAGAGTCATCATCATAACCTTCTTTCCCACCTACATCAAAATAAAAACGTTCAATTCCACTTAGGTCACTTGTCTTCACTAAATCAATAAATTCCTTTTGATAGAGCCAATAGGCAGTTGAAAATGCAGCACCCTTATGAAATACATCTGGATGCTTCATACAGGCATAAGCAGTGATTACTCCACCAGAAGAGCTCCCTACCATAGCCGTATCATCTTTTAATGTACGATAACGGCCATCTATATATGGTTTTAGATCATGAATCAACCATTCACAATACTCTTCTCCAGTTCCTTTAATGAGCTCATGAGACTCATCACGCATTAAGACACCACTGTCAACATCCCAGGGACCATATTCACTTGCACGACCATATTCACTAAAGACGCAGGGAATAGCTACTACAATAACCTTTAAACCACTTTTCTTTAAATAATCTTCTATACCCCAGCTGACACCAATATAAGCCTGATCATCAAAAAAGGCATTCTGACCATCATTCATATAAAGTACAGGATATCTTTCTTCACTTTGATAATAATCGTCAGGAAGATAAACAATTATATTTTTATCTCTACATTTATTATAAATCTTTTGAAACATACTATCTCCTTACAAAAACAAATAAGCACATGCTTATTTATTTTCCGGTAGAATAATCACTTCTTCACCATTTTTAGAAAATATATAATGACTACGCGCATAACGTACTACATAATCACTATCATTTAAACTATCTACTTCTTTTGCGAGTTTTGCCTTTTCTTTCTTTAATTCATTCTTTTGTACAACAAGTTTCTGATAAGTGGCCTCTTCAGTCTTAATATGCTGTACTTTTGCATATAAAGTATAAATAAGAAATACAGAAATTATAAGAAAGACAATTCCATATATATTACCCATTTTTCTTTTCTTTTTAGCCATTCGAGTCAACTCCTTAACTAATCGAATTATACCATTATTCTGCCATTAAAAAAAGAACCTTACAAAAGGCTCTTAGTAAATAGTTTCTTCTTCTACTTTTTCTTCTTTAATAATTTCATAAAGAGAAGATGCTTCATCCTTTAATACATGGTCTTTAAGCATCAATACTTTCACTGTTAAGATAGTACGTCCAAAGCTGACTTCTATTTCATCACCAATTTTCACTTTAGTGGCAGGTTTAGCAACTTTACCATTTACTTTAACACGTGATGCCTCACTTATTTCTTTAGATAATGTTCTTCTCTTAATAATACGTGATAACTTTAAAAATTTATCTAATCTCATTATTTATCCTCTTCAAATAATCCATTCGCAAATATAAAATCAATATCTTCTTTCTTAAAGAAGTCATACTGTTCTTTTTCTTTAATTGTCCAGGCACCTATTTTAATATGTCTACTTTTTAAATCTACTATTTCTTCATGTGTCAAATAAGAATAACGACTATGAATACCATCTAAATGATGATCAATCACCTGCTGTTTACACTTCTTATAACCTCTTAGTACGATTAAAGCATAATAAGAATCAGGCATTAAAGCACGCATATTTAATAATCTTTCTAGACTTGTAGAAGAAAAATAAATACGATCTGTCATATGATGCTTCATAATCACATCTCTTAATTTTTCTTCAAGACCACTAGATACAGTATCCTTGATTTCTATATTCAATAATTTATCGGTAGAATCAAGCAATGTCAAGAGAGAATCAAGCGTAGGAATCTGTTCTGTGATATCCATCTTATTATTATAATTATATTGACGTGCTTCTTTAAATGTCATATTTCTTAAAACACCTTTACCATTACTTGTACGATTGATCTTATCATCATGTAGTAACAGAAGTTCGCCATCTTTTGTCATCTGTACATCTGTTTCTATCCCTTCAAATGAAGAATTGACTGCTTGTTCAAAAGCAGACATTGTGTTCTCTGGAAATAAATCACTATACCCTCTATGTGCTAATCTTTTCATCATAATCACCCTTTCTAACAAAAAAAGCCAGCGTTCAGGTCACTGGCATGAGGCAGTTGAAGAGAATCGGCAGGTGCTAATGTTCTCTTCCTATTTCATTATAACATCTTTCTGTAATAAAGATAGCCATAAAAGGTTAATTCTAAATTAAAGGATTTACGAGAAAACAAATTTATCTAAAGAAACGGCAGAAACCCCCATCTCAATATAAAACATAGGTGGGTAATGAATGCCGATGATGAATTTGTTTGAGAAATTTTGGAATAGTGAGAGTATAAAATATATGGGAAGCTTTTTTTCCTAAATCTGTAGAAAGGAGGCTAAATATATGTATCTTACAGTCAAGCAGCAGGTAAAGCATCTGTCCAAGGAAGACTATCGTTCCATCAAGGAATTATGTCATATTGCAAAGAATCTTACTAATCAGGCAATCTATAACATCAGACAGAACTACTTTGCAGAAGGCAAGTATCTTAGCTATGAAAAGAACTATGCTCTTTTGAAGTCTTCTGATAACTATAGAACGCTTAATTCCAATATGGCACAGCAGATACTGAAGGAGGTAGATGGTTCATTTAAATCATTCTTTGATCTTCTTAAAAAGGCAAAGCAGGGAAAGCATGCACTTAAGGATTGCAGACTTCCACGCTATCTTCCCAAGGATGGATATACTACACTCGTCATTGGATTTGTAAGACTTAAAGGGTATAAGCTCATACTTCCATATTCAAACAGCTTCAAAAAGACACATAAGGCTGTTGAGATTACTATCCCACCTATACTTCTTGATAAGAAAGTGAAGGAAATACGTATCATACCAAAGGCAGATGCCAGGTTCTTTGAAATACAGTATATCTATGAAGCTGAATGCATTCAAAGGAATCTCAATACAACAAATGCACTGGCATTAGATCTTGGTATCAATAATCTCGTCACTGGAGTATCAAGTAAAGGTGAAACATTCATCATTGATGGAAGAAGACTGAAGTCCATCAACCAGTGGTTCAATAAGGAAAATGCAAGATTACAGTCCATCAAGGATAAGCAACATTATGGCAGGAAGACAACCAACAGACAGAAGACAATAGCATGCAAACACAACAATAAAATCAATGACTATATGAACAAGGCTGCACGCAGGGTGATTGATTACTGTATCGATCATGATATCGGAACTCTTGTTGTGGGCTATAATGAAACATTTCAAAAAGGTTCCAATATAGGTAAAAGAAATAGTCAGATATTTATCAATATTCCTTATGGAGCTAATAGATAAGCTTAAGTATCTCTGTGAATTGAATGACATCATACTTGTCATGCAAGAAGAATCCTACACTTCAAAGGCAAGCTTCTGGGATAAGGATGTAATACCGGTCTATAAGAGTGATGATACTGAAGAATACTATTTCAGTGGAAAGAGAATACATCGTGGACAGTATAGAACAGCGAGTGGACAAGTTCTGAATGCAGATGTAAATGGTGCATTAAATATCCTGCGTAAAAGTAGAGTTGTGGATGTAAACATCCTATACAGTAGAGGCGAAGTGGACACGCAATAAGAATAAGGATTGCCTAGCAATAGGTGGAGACTTAAATATCAATCTTCTTAAACGGATGCGTAAGCATCTAAAAAAACCCGACTTAATAAAATATTAAGTCGGAGTAGTTCACTTTGGCCATTCTTTACTGCACAAACGATTTGAAGCAATCATTCCAATGACTAATACTAGGAATGAGAAATCAATTCCTTTAGGGAATAAAACGTTTAATATCAATGCAAAAAGAATGCTTAATAATGTAATATTGAGTGATTTAGAAGAAATCTTTCTCTCTTTATATATCTTATACTGCATCTTGATCTGCAGGAATGCCAGAACAAGCGCAACAACAGCAACTAAACTATCGATATAGAAATTGATTAAATACTTCTGATTAATCAGCTCTTTGACAAACATAAGAGCAATATAGGAAGTCATGGTTCCTACCATCATAGAAACCATGAGCTTTTCTCTATCTTGTTGAAACTTCATTAGCGTTTAATTTCTAAGCTATGAGTAGATGTTTCCTGAATATGTGAATCAAATAATGCCTTCATTAATGCGATTGCATAGTAAGTATCCTTGATCCCAGCAGTTTCATATGATGAATGCATTGCAAGCTGAGGTAAACCGATATCTACAGCATTCATAGAAGCCTGAGCCATAGCGATATTACCTAAAGTACTTCCTCCAGCCTTATCTGAACGGTTAGCGAAATACTGTAGAGGTACATCTGCGCCAGATGCAAGAGACTTTACAACTGCCATTGATACGCCATCACTTGTATATTTCTGACCAGCATGTGACTTAACAACAACGCCTTCGTTCATATAAGTGCAGTTAGTTACATCAGTATGTTCTGGATGATTTGGATGTACAGCATGTGCATTATCTGCAGAAAGCATAAAGCTTGATGCAAGTGCACGATGGTAATCTTCTTCAGTCTTACCTAAAGCATTGTTGATACGAATTAATGTATCTCTTAATAATGTAGAATCAGCACCCTGCTTAGTTCCTGAACCTACTTCTTCGTTATCGAAGCAAGCCATGATATCGATAGATTCATCGTTATAACCAGCAAGTAATGCCTTTAATGAAGCGAAGCCACACTGTAAGTCATCTAAGTGACCTGCAGAAATGAATTCTTCATTAGCACCCCAGATAGATGGAGCCATACGGTTATAAAGATATAAGTCATGTCCTAAGATGTCTTCTTTCTTTACACCTAATTCATCCGCAATAATCTGTTTGAAGTCTTTCTGACGATCATCACCACCACTTAATAATGGAAGCATATCTACCTGTAAGTTATACTTGAATCCATCATTAGCCGCACGGTTCATATGAATAGCTACGTTAGGAATCATTAATAAATCACGATCAATGTTTAATAACTTAGTAACGATGCTGTTACCTTCAGATACTAATACACGACCAGCAATTGATAGAGGACGATCTAACCAAGTAGCACATAACATTCCTCCGTATCCTTCAGTATTTAACTGAGTATACTTATTCTTCACTTCGATTTCAGCATTTTCTTTAACCTTGAAAGTTGGTGAATCAGTGTGTGAAGTCACAATATTGAAACTGTAGTTGTCTAACTTTGTACCTACTTTGAAAGCTAAGATACTTGTATTATTTCTTGTTACATAATACTTACCACCTGGTACGATATCCCAATGTTCACTTTCTAATAATTCTTTAAATCCATCAGCATTTAAGATCTGACGATAGTTTTCTACTGCATGGAAAGCAGTAGGACTTTTTGATAAGAAATTTAATAATTCTTTTGAAGTTTCCTTAAACATTTTTATTATCTCCTTAATTTATATAAAAATATCCTTCTGGCCCTGCCAAAAGGATATTTTATATCATTTATCTTTTTCCTTCACGGCGTTCTTTTTCTGCAAGTTTAGGCATGATTAATCCTAAAGCACAAAGAACTACAGGGGCAATTACGTTTAATGCGAATGTGAATGGATCTTTGTCATACATACCAAATACACAGCAAGCACCAGTTACGATAAAGCACCAGATACCGAAGAACTTAGCAACAGCCTGATTCTTAACGAAACGATATTCTGCTGGGAACTTGTCCATAGCCTGACGTAAAGCAACATAAGCAGCAAATACCCATAAGTAACGCATTGGCATACATACTGAGTTAAGCTTATTTAACTGTTTTAATACAGAAGCTGCACCAGGAACGAATGACTGGATTAAGATGATTGAACCAGAAAGTACAACAACTAACTTAATACCGTTAATATATGCACCATACTTATTCTTCTTAAATAAAGCAGATGGGATATAATCTCTAGTTTCTTCGTTGTCTAATAACATTCTAAGTGGAGCATCAATACTTAATACTAAAGTAGAGAACTGACCAACCATGTTACATAATGCGTAGATAACTAGTAATGTATCACCCATATGATAGTATTGACCTAATTTCTGGAATGACCAATAAGCACCGTTAGCAACATAGCTTTCGAATGCCTGTTCAGAAGCATTGATCATCTTAGGATCGAACATCATACCCATTGCGAATGTACCTAAGATAGCACATACACAAACCATGATAGCAAGTGCAATCATACCTTTAGGGAATCCCTTTTCAGGGTTTTCTACCTTGTTTACATATGGTGAAATCTTTTCACATCCACCAACTGCGAATACTAAGATAGATAATGATGTGAAGTACTGTACATTGAACTGTGGCACGATGTTTTTAAAACTAAAGTCCATATGTACATAGCCACCATTAGGGTTGATAGCTGGTGCTGCGAACATCATTAAGATATAAAGGATTGACATAACAAACATTGAAGTTCCTGCTAATGTAGCAAGTTTCTTTAGTGGGTTTAATCCACGGCTTGCGATATAGCAGAATAATAAGAATACAGCAAGTGTAGCAAGCTGAACATAGATAGTTGGTAAGCTATCATAAACTGTATTGTTTCTGAAGATTACCCAGCTAAGAGCCTTTAATCCACCAGTACCTTTACTTGCGATATAAGTGATGTGACAAGCCCAATAAGTGAACCCTGCATAGTATGCAAGTTTAGGACCCATTGTTTCCATGATCCATGAGCTGACACCCCCACCGGCATTTTTAAATGCTGAACCAAGTTCACCAACCATAAGGGCATATGGTACGAAGTATAGTGCGAACATTAAAATCCAGCTGAATATAACCTGGATACCGTTGAAGTAAACGAAACCGTTAAGTACGTTACCAAAACCCCAAACAGTAGAAAATGCCATGAAAGCCAGGGTATACCATTTCATTTTTGAGTTTTCCATACTCTCCTCCTTAAATATTTTTGTTTTAAAATAAAAACAATCTTTTTATGCCTCAATAATTATACCAAATTTTCTGCAAATGTACCATACTTTTATATGTACAAAATACAAAATTAGATAAGATTATGTTGATATTTACGATAAAATAGTGAAATATTGTTTTAAGTAACCGTTTCAATTAAGTATGCAATAATAAATTATTCTTATTGTTTTAATTTATTAACATTTTCAAATAAATAAAAAAGCTATTCGTTGAGTTCTCAACAAATAGCTAAATTTATTAAGCGTTGATTGCACGTGTGATAGCGGGAACAACCTGCTTCTTACGAGAGATAACACCTGGTAAGTTCGTTTCATGTTCAACTAACTGTACATTGAAGGCATTTTCTACATATTCAGGATGGCTGCCTGCAACAAATACTTCACTTGTTGCATTGATGACATCAGTTAATAATAGAACTGCTGTATCAAATCCATTTTCAACACATAGATTTTCCATATATTCAAGCATTTCAGCCTTAAGTGGTGCAAATCCATCGATATCCATAGTATTAACCTGAGCAATACCAACTTTTGCATCACCAATATTGAATGCTTTGTAATCCTGGTTATAGATTTCTTCAATTGATTTACCTACTAATGAAGTACCAGCCTTAAACATTGCAAGACCAAATTCTTCAGCATCTACACCTGCAATTTCAGCTAATTCTAACGCAATTTCTTTATCAGTCTTTGTGCAAGTTGGAGATCTGAATAGTAATGTATCAGAAACAATAGCTCCTAACATTAAACCAGCTACATTCTTAGGAATTTCTACACCCTGTTCCTTATACATTTTCGCAATAATTGTACAAGTACAGCCAAGTGGTTCAGCTCTGAACTGTAATGGACCTACAGTCTGGAAATCAGCCACTCTGTGGTGATCTACTACTTCTAAGATTTCTGCTTCTTCAATACCTTCTACAGCCTGTCCTCTTTCGTTATGGTCAACAAGAATCATCTTCTTATGATCACCAGTAATAACCTGGAAACGAGAGATAGTACCTACTACCTGATCATTTAAGTCGATAACAGGATATGAATGATATCTTGTTTCACTCATTACTTCCTTTAAGTAATCTACAGTATCATCTGTAGAGAAGCATGTTAAATCACCCTTCTGCATCACATATTCAACAGGTACTGCCTGAATGATCTGCTGAGAAGTCTTGAATGTAGTGAAAGCAGTAGTCACTACACTGACACCTGCATTCTTACATTCTTCAAGAACTGATTCTTCTAAGTGTAATGAGTTAGTAAGGATGATTAAATCAACCTTCTTCTTCAACATTTCACGAATACCTTCAGTTCTGTCACCACCAGTGATGACAACATCATGTTCATTAACATGATCAATAACTTCCTGAGAGTTCATACCTGTGATATGAAGACTACCCTTAATAGTACGTAATTCAGGGTTTAAATAAACGATCTTAGCATCTAATGTATCTACGACGTTTTCAATTGGAGTATGTGCATTCTTTAAGATATCTTTATCCCAATCTTCCATGTAACCTTCAATAATGTTTGTAGAAGATAATAAACCTAAAAGATGAGAATGATCATCTAATACTGGAGCACTCTTTAAGTTCATCTGGCACATTAATGACCAAGCAGTTCTTAAAGTTAATTCTTTAGAGAATAGAGTTACCTGATCATAATCAAGATCTTCTACTTTCTGTTTAACTGACTTTAATAACTGTGGTGTATGTGCATTAAATCTCTTTAATACATACTCAGTTTCACGGCTTACTTCACCAAGTCTTACTGGTACTGCCTGTCCGTACTTATGAGTTGCATTTAATAAATATGAATAACTGATGGCCGCACAAATTGAATCTGTATCTGGATTCTTATGACCACTTACGTAAACTAAATCCATGTTTTTCCTCCTATGCTTTCTTTAAATAACGATAAATTGTTGGTTCAGAAACATCTAACTTATCTGCAACTAGGGCAATTGCACCTTTTACTTTAAATGTTCCTTTGTCCTGTAAGTATTTAACAACTCTGATCTTTTCTTCTACTTTTAATCTTTCTGCATGAACATAAGATGGAACTCCCATATTCTGCATACATTCATTGATGTATTTTTCTACCATCTCATCAAGTGGAGAAGATAAGATTTCGATTGGGCTATCATATTTGAATTCTACATTTGTATTATCTTTAATGCCAAGAATTCTTCTCATCGCAGTTTCAATATATTCAAAATCTGTGACGTTAACGTTAATACAAAGCATACCAACAGGGTAAACATTTCCTGGTTCCTTGATCCAGTATGTTGCAGATTTTAACAGTTTACCATCAGGTCCTGCTGTTTTGTAGTTCATGACATAGTCACTTTTTTCATACTGTTTTGTTTCTAAATAATGAACAGATAAATTTGAAAGCTTAGCACCAACTTCTCTGCCAGAAATCTCACCATTTGCAATAGCAACAACTTCCTGTTCAGGAGATGTGAGATCGTGTAAAGCTATTTCAACATTATCCCCTAACGCAACACCCAGGAATGGGACAAGGGCTGCATATGGTTCTAATAATTTATGCATTATACTGCCTCCTTTACAACAGAGTATTTTATCATAATAAAAAATATCAGTAAATTATTATTATCATAAAACAGAAATTTTTTATCAAGCCTCAATTGTAAAATGAAACTGGAATTAAGGAATTGGGATAAAGGGGCATGCCCCTTTATCCCAATTCGCGTGGCC